>QHOQ01000064.1 GCA_003219355.1 Verrucomicrobiota bacterium | reverse complement strand
AAGCACATCACTGGTGAAAGTACCGCCCGGACCGTAAATAGTGTCGGTCGTGGTGCCGTCCGGAATCGGATACTTTCCGTACTCCGTGTAGTAAGCGTTCACCGCTGTGACGATTTGTTGCTCGCTGTTTTGCGCCTCCGTTTTGCGCGCTCGCTCCATTACCGATGTATAGGCTGGGAAGGCGATCCCGAAAAGGATCGCGACAACGGCGATGACGGTCATTAGCTCGATGAGAGTGAAAGCGCGTTCGCCTGAATGCCGTTGCATGCGGCGAAGACTATCATGGGTTTGCCATGGTCGCATAGTTGTTTCGTTGAAGCTGTAGGGGCGGCTGTGTCAGCAGCGAACCAATTTTAATGCGGGCGGCACGCCCGCCACCACAGGGTCACGTCCATTTCCGCATTTGTTCGGGAAACGGCCATTGCGCGCAATCCGAGTTATCTCGCATGCAAAAGTCTTCGTAAATTTGAAGCAGGCCTTGTTGATGCGCGACCGTTTTCAGAAACTGCGCGCGGCGCGGATGGTCGCCCTTCCCGACGAAAACGTGCAGCACCGTCTCTTCAAATGCCGGATTGGTAGCATGACCATGTGTTTCCCAGCTGCGATCAATAAGATCGAGCTCGATGCAGCCGCGGATTGGCTCGCTGCCGTTTATCCGGATCACGGCATCGCGAAAATCGGGTCCGGCTTCACGATTCCAAGTGCCGAATTGAATGATGTCGATCTTGTCGCCAGTGGTTGTGACAAAATGTTTGCCGAAATCTCCGGCGAACCAACGCGCTTGCAGCTCCAGTTCGCTGGGAATTCGTTGCGGCGGGAAAAGCGTCCGTTCACGGACCCGCGTCGTTTCGTGCAACTCGGCATATCGATCGCCTAAGAACATTATTACGATAGTTCGAGACCGTTCTAGCGTGGCCTAACCGCGAACGAAAGATGTTCCGTCGGGTGGATCGCCGCGCGGCAACGCCATCCACCACTCCGGCTCGGAACAGCGGAGCGTGTTGTCCCTACCATTCGTCAGCCCGATACCGCACGCTCGTGTGATTCCTCGCTGGCGTCGTCAACTGTCCCAGCGTGCGGCAGATCGACCGGCCATATCGGCGAACTTATACGAACGCGAAGATCTTGAACAATCGCTTCGACTAGCGCCGCATTTGACCGCGGAAAGACGAATGAATACCTCGCGCCTTTGCCCACTTTGGGAAAAATAATCAGATTTTCTGAGAGAAATTTGGGCTCGTGCGCGATCATCGAGCCGTCGAGATCAATGGTTTTGGCAACCGCGCGCCCGCTTTTCCGCGCCACAAACAAAAGTTTGCCTGGCTCCTCATTCGTGGCGACGAGCGCGCCGAAAAGATTCGCCGGAATGCGGCGACCGCGTCCGCTGATGCAGGGGCTAGCCCATGCGATCGTCTCGCCTAAAACGTTTCCGCGACTAAAAACAGATGCGAAGCGCGCGGGCAATGTGAGCGGCAACTTTACCGGCATGCTGAGATCGGCGGGTCCGTTCAATTTCTTCCATGCCAGCCAGATCTTCGCCTTCATTAATCGCAAAATCCTTGGCGCAAAGTAGAAGAACGCAGCGATGCCAAGGAGGAAGAGAAACAACGCGAGCAGGGGGTTGAAATGAACCAGCGCGAGACCGCCGAGCACCGCGGCGTCTTCGCCGAGACTAAGACCAATGTTCGAAAACGGTTCCGGCGATGTGTTGCTGGCGAGACGCGTAGCTGCTTTTGCCGTATGAGCGACCAGGCTCGTCCCGCCAGCGAGCAATGCGATAATCACAGTGAACGCCGGGCTTGGATGCCCGAGCACCTGAATGGCAAGCAGCGCGCCGCCAATCGGACGAATGACCGTGTGGACGGCGTCCCAAGCGGAGTCGATCCACGGAATCTTGTCCGCGAAAAATTCGAGGAAATAAAGGATTCCCGCGATGGTAACAATCACGGGATCGCCGAGCACTTCAAGCGACTGATAGGGCGTAGCGAGCGTGATCCAGTGGAAATGAATGGCTAGCCCGCTGGCGAAAACTGTCAGGTAAAGATTAATGCCGGCGAGGCAAGCGAGGCCGAACGCGACACCGAGAAGGTCGAGCTTTTCCACGATGAAATTATGAGGCAGCGTTAAGGTAGCGCAAGTTTTTGGGCGTCTGCGATTGATTCAGACACAACTGTGGCGCTTATGCTAGACTCGGCGTTATGCTCGATATTCGTTTGATCCGGGAGAAACCGGACTTGGTTCGTGAGCGGCTTGCGACGCGGGGTGGCGATGATGGGGCAAAAATCGACGAAGTGCTTCGCGTTGATGGCGAACGCCGAAAACTCGAGACCGCTTTACAGCACTTGAACGCGGAGCGCAGACGCTTGAGCAAAGAGATCGGGGGAAAACGCGCCGCCAGCGGTGCAACGGCAGAACTCGAAGCCCGTGTCCGAGAAGTAGGCGACGAAATTATCGATCTTAACAAACGAACGTCTGTTGCCGAGGAGGAGCAAAACAATCTGCTTTTGGAAATTGCGAATTTGCCGCATGAGAGTGTTCCAATCGGCAAAGATCCAGGCGCCAACCGCGTGGTTCGCAGTTGGGGCGAAAAGCCGCGATTAACCGAGCCCGCCGATCATGTTGCCCTCGGCGCAAAGCTAAAGCTCTTCGATTTGGAGCGGGCCGCAAAGTTGAGCGGCAGCGGTTTCATCTGCTTCACGGACGCGGGCGCGAGGCTGGAACGCGCGTTGATTAATTTCATGATTGAGTTGCACGTCCGGGAGCATGGTTACATCGAGATCAGCCCACCATTCTTAGTGCGACGCGATTGTATGATTGGGACAGCGCAGTTGCCGAAACTCGAGGCTGACATGTACGGACTGGAAGAGAATCAGCTTTTCCTTGTGCCCACAGCCGAAGTGCCGCTGACGAATCTTCATTGCGACGAAATTTTGAACATTGCCGATCTTCCGAAGAAATTTGTTGCCTGCACGCCATGTTTCCGGCGTGAGGCCGGCGCAGCAGGGCGGGAAACACGTGGGATCATCCGCGTGCATCAGTTCGACAAGGTTGAGCTGGTGAAGATCGCGAGGCCGGAAAGGTCCTACGACGAACTGGAATCGCTTACAGGGGATGCCGAACGTGTCCTGCAACTACTCGGTTTGCATTATCGCGTGGTTGAGCTGTGTACCGGTGATTTGAGTTTCGGATCAGCCAAAACCCACGACATCGAAGTCTGGTCGCCGGGCCAGAACGCATATCTGGAAGTTTCCAGCTGTTCGGATTTTGAGGACTTTCAAGCCCGCCGGATGCGTCTTCGATATAAAGACTCTCAGGGAAAAAACCGGTTCTGCCACACATTGAATGGTTCGGGATTAGCGTTGCCCAGATTATTCGCCGCGCTCATCGAGACCGCGCAGCAGACAGACCGCTCAATCCGGATTCCCGAAAAATTGCAGCCTTATTTTGGCGGAGCGGAGATTCGTCTCTAGCCGCTGGACCATCCGCAGGGCGTGGCTATAACAGATCGAGCTGCGACCGCTCCTGCCCGGATGAAATTTTCTCCGTTTCTGAGGGCAGTGGCAGTTCGTAGCCGAGACGCTGCGCGAGACGCTGCGCCGTTTCCGGGGCGAAACCCTCGAAGTGATTGCTCACGAACGTCCAGACGCTGCGCACCTCAGATAGATGGCGCTCGAGTTTTAGCGACCAGCTTTCGAGGGCAGCTTCTCGTTTCCACAGTAGTTTTTCGTAACGATGCAAGTGTCCTCCGGCGACATCGTATTTGGTTGCATAATCACCGAGCAAACGCAGATAAAGAAAATCGGTGGTCCGAGGTAAAAATTCGAAAGGGGCAAGATTCCGCTCGTTAAGTGGCGTAGTATCGGCCCAGACCCAACAGACACGATATTTTTCCAGGAGACGGATGAAATGCGGGCGATGCCAGCCGGCATGACGAAATTCAATCGCGAACCGAAAATCCCGTGGCAACTGTTCGAGAAATTTGCGAAGCGCCGGCCTCCCGTCTTTTGGTGCGAACGATGGCGGAAGCTGGATTAAGATAATCTGTAGCTTTGGCATGAGCAGCTCCAGAGCGCGCAGGAACGAACTTAACTCAGCGCGGCAGTCGCGGAGCCGGCGTGCATGCGTGATCTCGCGAGAGAGCTTACAAGCGAAACGAAAACCGGCGGGGGTCATCTCGACCCAGCGACGAAGGGTATTTTCCGCGGGAGCGCCATAAAAAGTTGAGTCCACTTCAACAGCCGGAAAGCAACGGGCATAAAATTCAAGCCATTGAGAATCCGGCAGATCCGGCGGATAGAAAGCGCCATGCCAGTCTTCAAAACTCCAAGCGCATGCACCGATGCGTATTTTTTGCTGATCGGTCAGATTCAAATGAAATTAGAAGATTAATCGATTTTGCATTCTCGGAAAGATGCCGATCAATATTGCTCTAAGGCGTTGGGGCGTGCGACTGCTTAACTTGACGGAATGGATAACTTAATTACCCTGCCACACCCCATGTATTTTCGAATTCGCACCATTGCTGTTTTCATCGTTGCCGTCCTCGCCTTGCCCGACGCCGGCGTGGCTTCCGTGATCTTTCAACCAGGTAAAAAGGCCAAGTTCGTCGCACCTGGGGACGAGGAGATAAGCGGTAATGCAGCGGAGCTGTTTCAGGTTGGACAGACCGCGGAAAAAGAAGGCGACACAAAACGTGCGATCAAAGCTTACAAGAGCCTCGTCAAACGCCACCCCAAGGATGCCCTCGCGGCTGGCGCGCTCTTTCGCGCTGCGGAGCTGCAAGAGCAACGCCACGACTACCTCCGAGCCGCAGAGTCGTTTCGCCAGTTGGTGGAAAAATACCCTGGCAGTCCGAACTTTGATGAAGCAATCGAGGCGCAATTTCGCATCGGTGAAATTTATCTAACGGGCAAAAAGTTGAGAATTCTCGGTATCCCGGTGGCATCCTCGCTTGAACGCGCCGTGATCATTTTCGCGTCTGTCGTTCGGACAGCACCGTACGGAAAGTACACCGCGCGCGCGCAATTTGATATTGGCCTCGCGCGCGAGAAGCAGGGTGCGAACGATGCGGCCATTCAAGCGTACCAGGCGGTGGTGGACAAGTTTCCCAACGAACCGATCGCGGTCGATGCGCAGTACCAGATCGGTTACATCTGGTTCCACGCTTCGCGAACGGGCACAAAAGACATGGCAGCTGCTAGCAACGCCAAAACTGCGTTCCAGGATTTCCTTTTTCACTACCCAAACAGTGAGAAAGCAGCGCAAGCGCGCGATGATCTCAACCGGCTTGAGCAAAAACAAACGTCCAGTTCCTTCGAAGTAGCGAAATTTTACGACAAACAGAAATATTATCGCGCCGCGGTGATCTACTACAACGAGGTGATTCGTCAGCAGCCAGGATCAACTGAAAGCGATCGGGCCAAGAAACGGATCGATGAGTTGCGAACAAAAGTCGGCGAAGCCGCGCTTCAGCCTGCGTTTACCCCGGGAGATGCGGCGAAGAAAAAAGGGAATGCGCATGAAGCACAGACGGCTAAGAGCGGAGCAGGGGCAAAGCCGGGCCCGGCAAATAACCAAGTACCCTTGCCCGCGCCAGAGACCGATGTTTCGCTACCGCCGCCGGCTTCCCTTGCACCGGACACTACAACTGCACCTGAACCACTCCCGGCCCCACCGAGTGCGAGCACGAGCTCCGGCGCTTCTTCCGCGCCTGAAGCATCAGCTTCTCCCGAAGCGTCCGCGTCACCGGCGCCGTGAAAGCTATATTTGCGGCAGCGCTCGCCTGCCTTAGTTTAACTGGCTGCCTTGGCTATCACGTCGGGCCGGTAAAGCCATACTATCTCCGCGACGTTCACACAATTGCAGTTCCGACCTTCAAAAACAACACGCTCGTCCCTCACATTGAAGTGTTGGTCACCGATACAGTGATCAAGCAGTTGCAACAAGATGGAACGTTTCAGATTGCAAGGGGCGAAGATGCAGACGCTACGTTAACGGCTGAAATTATCCGCATTAACCGACTCCCAGCGCGTTCGGTGCGCGGGAATGTGCTCGCCACGGTTGAATTTAATCTGGGTATGGCTGTAAGGTACACGTTGACCGGGCGGGATGGCAAATCGCTTGGGGTTCAGGGTGAGGCTGTCGGAACGACCAGCTTCTTCGTGAGTTCGGATGTAACCACGGACGAAAGGCAAGCCCTGCCACTCGCTACGGAAGATCTTGCCACGCGACTAGTAGCCCAACTGAGTGAGGGTTGGTGAATGCTTGATGAAAGGCGAAGAACAGCTGTGGTCGATCCTCAATGACAAACTTGATAACCTTCGAGCCAGCAAACGCCTGCCTGAAGCAATTCGCGTTGCGGAAACAGCTCTCGAGGTTGCGAAGCGTGCCTTTCCTGATGCGGCGGACCCGTTAGCGATTAGCTTCGAAAAATTAGGACAGCTTCTTGATCAAAAGGGCGATCGCGCCTCGGCCAAGGCATATCTGGCCAAAGCCCATGCGATCCTGGAAAAAGTAAAACCGCCGGATCAGCGCGCTATCTACCGGTCCGCCCGCCGGCTTGCATTCTTATGCGATAATCTCGGTCACTCTGAGGAAGCGATCGGTTTCTACGAGAAAGCGATTGCAGCTGGCATCCAGCTCGAAGATCTCCCTTACTCGGATCTCGGCACAATGTTAAACAATGTTGCCCTTATTTTCCGCAAGTCAGGACGGCAAAAAGCAGCAGAGCCATACTACTTGCATGCTCTGCAAATTTACGAGAAGCAACTCGGGCCCGATCATGCTGATGTCGCGTCTGTGCTGAATAATCTGGCTGTGTTTTACACGAACGAGCGCCGTTACACTGAGGCGGAGAAAATGCATCTTCGCGCATTGAGCATTCGCGAGAAGGTGTTCCCGCCCAACCACCCGGACATAGCACAATCTAAATGCAACCTTGCTGTGGTCTATCATTCGCGTGGCGATCACGCGAAGGCGGCTGAACTCTATCGCGCTTCGCTCAAGAGTTGGGAAACGAGCGACAAACCGTCCAAAGATTACGAGATTGTCGCCTCGAATTACGCCGATCTTTTGCGTTCTCTTGGTCACGCCCGCAAAGCACATCAAGTGGAAGTTCGTGCCCGCAAGAAACGCTTGGGTTAGCTCAATCGACCACCGATTCGCTCCGTCCTTATCACACAAGATCGACATCTTTGGTTTGACCTTGCGGCACGCTGGCGCATGCGCATTGTTGGGGCCGCCGCTGTCTTTTGCTCGCGTGGCGGAATCGGCAGACGCGTACGGCTCAGGACCGTATGGGGCAACCCGTGGAGGTTCGAGTCCTCTCGCGAGCAGCTTTGGTTGACATCTGCGAACCTTTTAAAAGGATAATTCGAAGGGTCAAGGTATCCCACACCCTTCCCGTTTAGTGGTCGTTTTGTCCGTCCGCGAACAGTATTTCCATAACTATGTCACAGCGCAACGAACCCGGATGCGCCTGATCGCGTTAAAGGGGTTGTGACCGTAAAGGCGGTTCCGACGGTTGGCGGTCTATCGATCAGGATCGTCCGCTCGATCCGCTCTGATTTGATGTCTGCGAGCGCTCTCGCTACCTCCTAAGCGCAACGACGGTCGGGTAAAGGCCGCTCTTCTCATCCTCAAGGGATGCTCCAGACTGACTGATTTATTTTTTCCCCGTCGCTTTCCTTCTCGCAGCCCAGCGAGCTTTCATCAGTTGGGAGAGCCTCCTTCGCCCGGCAGGTGTGATTCCACCTTTTTTCTTGGCTAGGGTTGTTGTTGTTTTCCTACCCGCTTTTTGCGTTGCCCAACGAGCTCTAGCGGCTGCAGCAAGTTTGGCTCGAGTCGCGGCTGACATCCGTCGACGACCTCCGCGGGCTGAAGAGCTTATCGGGGAAGCTCCGAGAATTGAGGACAGGCGGTTTTCCAAAGCATCGATTTGTCGGCGAATCGAGATGGCTTCTTGTAAAGCTTTAGCAGATGTATCCATGGGTGGTCACATAGCCGGAGTTACCTGAGATAGCAATCATCTTTTATTACAAAATTAGCATTTGATCCGCGCAATCGAGGCAGTTGAAGGTTAGAGTTAGAGACCCAAGTCTTCGGTAAACCCGCCAAATGGATGTGCTAAACGCAATGGATTGCGAGTCAGGGCCGAATGCTCAACCTTGAGAGCTTGAATAGGTCTAGTATAACGACACAGCCTGAGCGGGTCCGGCAAATGTTCGGGTCAATCGCGCGACGCTACGATTTAGCCAATCATGTGCTGAGTTGCGGCGCGGATTTTTACTGGCGAAGTCATGCTGCGCAAATCGTTGCAAGTTGGACGCCCAAAAACATTGTCGATCTTGCGACCGGGACAGGAGATCTCGTGCTCGCAATCCGGAAGAAATTGCCGAATGCAGAAATCGTCGCCGTTGATGTTCTGGCTGAAATGTTAGAGCTGGCGAAGAAGAAGGGCGTGCCGCGAACCCTCATGGCCGATGCGACGAGACTGCCCTTTGCCGATTCCTCCTTTGATTGCGTGACGGTTGCCTTCGGTCTGCGCAATATGGAAGATTGGGGTGCAGCATTACGCGAAATGGCACGCGTCCTTACCGCGAACAGCCACTTACTCATTCTTGAATTTTCTCTGCCTCAATCGTCGATTTTGCGGGCGGTTTACCGCTTCTATCTGCATCGATGTTTGCCGTTTCTCGGTTCCTTTGTCACGAGGCAAAAGAACGCTTACGATTACCTCGGCCAGTCGATCGAAGAATTTCCAACCGGCGCAACCATGCTTCGATTAATCGAAGCATGCGGTTTCCGGAATGCCAGCGCTGAACCGCTCAGCAGCGGCATCGTCACGATCTATACGGCGGAGAAATAGTAGGAGCGTTTCCGGTCCCGTTCGTTCCATTCACTTGAACCGCCTTAGGGCCGATCTGCTATCGAGGCGATGAGGACAATCACCACCCTACCTTGGAGTCGCGACTGCTGAAGCGCTTGCGCTTGCTGAGGGAATCGGTGATGCGTTCGCGCCGGCCGCTGACGCAGGAGGGCTCCCAGGCGCGATCGCGAGGGGCAGTCGGAGCAAATTAAGATCGGAATCGTTGATGACAAAGGTGCCTTCGCGCTCATCCACATGCGCAAACCACGTTCCGTCGCCGGCCGAGCTGCCAACCAACAGCCTATGCGGGCTCTTATCGTCGGGCGAAGTCGTGAATGAGATTACGAGCTGCGGTTTATCGAAGCCTTGCTGCGGGATGGTCGGACCAACCCAACGCACTGCACGTAAGTTCGACAGCGTACTGAGTAGCGACCGTAGATTGGTTTGATTAATCTGGCCTACTCCCACTACCCAATTCCATTCCCCTTTTGCGTCCCTCGCAAGTGTCACCTCATATTTCGCAGTTACGCTTAACCGGTGAATTTGTTCCGGCTTAAGCTTAAAGATCGACAATTCCTGCCACTGCAAAGGGTCGGTGGAAATTTGATCGAGTAATGCGCGACGGACCGCCACGACAAATGGTTCATCGGCGAGGCGCGCGTAAACCTTATCGCCATCCACTTTTCCGAAGCCGATCGTGACAAAAGCCTGTTCGCCAGCTTGAGTCTCGGCGGTATTTTCCGAAGCGAATGAGCTGAGGGTCAACTGCAATTGTGGTTTATCGAGGCCATATTTCGGCAAATTGGAAGCGACGTCTTCAACAAATCTTGCCACCTGCTCGTTTTGCAGGGCGTCGATGAAGCGGCGGACTTCGCCTGAATTTGCCGGCGTATTCTTGCTACTGGCGATTGTCCAATCGTCACCTTTACGTGCGAGAACGGTCTTGCTTTTGCCCGGCGCCTCGATCGTGATTCGATCCAGAATATTCGTGTCGATCCGAACCAGATGGTGGTCGCGCAGATCGTCTGGTTTGGTGTTGAGAACCTCTTCGATCCTCTTGGGCAGCGTATAAACGAACCCACGCGGCGCGAACCGCGCATAAACTTGATCCTTTTCTTTTTGCGATACGGCGCCGATCTGCAGCATTTGCCCCTTGTCTTCTTGGCCAAATACCTTGATCGATCCGCCGATCTCAACCTTCTGGTGTTTCTTCTCTTCCTGACCAAATAACGTGATCGACCCACGTGGGTCTGCCAAGCCATAGGCATGCAGGTCGCCGCGATCGTCGGCCACAAATTGTTGAATCCGCGACGACGTGACTTGCGCAATCAAGTCGCGGACCTTCTGTTCATCGGCGCGCGCGCGGAGTGGTTTCATAATATCCCAATGATCGCCTTTCTTCTGCAGCTCCATTTCACCGGCAGGTGTTTTTAATATGAGACGCGACACCTGCGTGGTGCTTAGATCCGTCAATTTCCTGTCGCGAAATTCCTCCGGCTTTTTGTCGACATCCTTCTTAATGGATTGTCCCGCAAGAAACGTCTCTTTCGAGTCTTCGAAACGCACATACATTTTGCCTTCGAGCGCTGCGTCTTTTCCGAACAAAATTTCCGGTGGTCGCTCCTGACCGGTCAACTTGAGTCTCAGCTTCGACTTGTTCAGGCCGTATTCGTTGAGCTTGCTCTTGTCCGCATCGATTTCCTTGGCCGAAATGGTCGAGTCCTTCTGCCAATTCTCCAAATCCGAGAACAGATTTTCAACCAAGGAACTGTCGGCTTGGTCTTTGATCGGCGTTTCGAGACGCCATTTACTGTCGCGGCGTCGTATCTCGATCTTTTCATCGCCATTTTGAATGATGACGCCATCAATCTTGGTTCGATCGAACTTGACGACGTTCTGTGCTTGGCGCTTCGCTTCTTCCGTGCTCGGCTGTTTAATCTCAAAGAATTTGAAATAAGCAAAGACGGCAACCGCGATTGCAGCTAAGACAAGCGTAGTCCGCCAATTCATAAATCGAATCGAAGAATCAAACGCGCCGCTTCCACCAGACCGCGGTGCCCAGCGCCGCAAAAACAAGGGGTATCAGCACTAGAACGATCCAACGCAGATTGTGTAACGCGTCTTCGTTGAGACTGAAAGTAAGGGGTCTGGGAATTTTTGGCGCGATACCGATAAGCTGCTCCTGACTCAGCAGCCAATTCACGCTGCCAGAGATGAAATCGAGCGCCTGCTGATCTTGTGTGACTGCGTTGTCCTGAACGAATGTCGCGTTGCTCACCACGACTAACCGCGACGAATTCACCTGCACACGCTGGTCCGCGCTACCGCCTTTTTCGACAGAAGCGCCGATCGTGGGTGAAGCGCCAGTCTTCTTGGCATCGGTCTGAAATTTCGCCTGATCGTCCGTATTGTAAGCGGTTTCGGCAAAATAGCCTTTGTCTGCCTGGATCAGCGGCTCGATCCGGATATTGGCAGCGCGTACGCGCTCGGGCTCAAGCGTAAGCGAGGATGTGCCACCGAAAAAGAGGGCGTGCACGTCAGCCAGTCGTTTTGTGATCGGGCTACCTCCAAGAAAATGCGCTTGGACATCGCGTGTAAGGGCCATCTCCTGGATTCCGGTGCGTAGGAAAGCCATCAGTCGATCATCGTTTACTTTCACGCCCAGCTCGTTCAGAAATGCATTCAGCTTTGGTGTTTTGGGTCCTGCGTCGAGAAGAAACAGTATCCGTCCCTGTTTATCCCAAAAATCGCGCAGCAATTTCATTTCGCGATCGGAGAAATCGTATTGCGGGCCAATAATCATGATCGACTTCAAGTCGGTGGGAACTGCGTCAACGTCGAAAAGACTTAGCTCCTGGAACTTGATGTTTTCGTTTTCAATGAACGTCTTCAGCACTGAGATGGTGCTGTTTTCGGAAAGTGGTGGCTCCTTGTGGCCAAGCACATATCCGAGAGTGTTTTTCCTGCCCGCTACCAGATCCATCATCGCAGTGGTAATCGCCTGTTCGCCCTTGAAAGCGGTGACGCGCGGACCTTCCCCGATGGCCATTCCGCTCTGATCGACCTCCGCCATCTCGGACGCCTTCACGGTTTTGTTACGACTTTCGTAATCAATTACTAGGAGACTCTCGTCGCTTACGACTTTGTACTTGTCGAATAGCTCTTTGGCGCGGGAAAGATTGCGTTCCGGATCGATGTATTCGACGTCGATTTTCCCTTTCGCCGCATATTGATATTCCGTCAGTAAATTTTGCACGTCAGCGGTGATCGGCGTGCTCGAGGAAAAGAATACGATGATCCGCATCTTGCTTTTGATTGTGCGGAGGAAACGCTTCGTCTTATCCGAAAGCGCATATTTCTGATCTCGAGAGAAATCCCAGCGCTGGTAATGTTTGAAGGCGATGGAATTCACCATTGCGGCGAGAAACAAGATGAGAATGATTTGGGCCAGAACATTGAAACCGATCTGAACCCGACGGATTTTTTTCGGACGCCTTTGCCGTTCCTTAGCCATTCGTCACAGCCTCCATTTGCGGGATTGGAATGCCTGATGCGTAAGCGCCAGCATCACGATTGTCATGCTCACGTAAAAAACGATCGGCCGCGTATCGATGATGCCGCGTGAAAACGTTCCCATATGCTCGATTGCGGAGAAGTAGCCGAGTAAGTCGCGCGTCGCGGAGCTAACATCGAGAAGAATGAACTGAACCAGCCCGAGAAAGAACAGCAGCGTAATCGCGCAGAAAGAGATGACCGCGGCAATAATCTGGTTCTTGGTCAGAACAGACGCGAGGCAACCGATCGAGAGATAGAACATGCCGAGGAGCAAAAGCATTAAATATGAACCCGAGTACGCTCCGGCCGAATGGGCAGCGGGTTGTCCGGTGATCTGCTGAAAAATTATAAAATAGAACGCGGGCGGGACCCAGAGGATGAGATAAAACACGAGCGCGCCAAAAAATTTTGAGAGGACAACCTGCCAATCGCGCACGGGCGCGGTCATGAGGGGTTCAATGGTGCCCAGTTTAAATTCTTCCGCAAACAGGCGCATGGTGATGAGGGGAAAAATTAAAACAAAGGCAAACCAGAAGAAGACGGAGTTAAAAAATGCCTCCTGCACCGTGTATTGAACCGGCCGCTGGTTCATGAACGAAACCTGAAAATAAAAGTCCACTCCGCTGATGAGCAGGAAAAAGATGAGGACGATATAAGCGATGGGCGAGTAAAAGTAGCTGCGCACCTCGCGCGAGAGCAGAGCGTAAAATTTGCGCATAGCTTTAGGTCGACATCTGCGAGAACATTGACATCAAACTGCGTCCGGATGCGTGAGCTCGACAAACACGTCCTCAAGCGTCGCTCGACGTTGACTCAGTTCGCGCACAATCCAACGCCGGTCGGTGGCGAGGCGAAAAATTTCCTCGCGCACGTCAGCTCCGGATTCGACCCGTAGCGAGAATATTTTCCAGTCGCCGTCGACATCCACGACTACATTCCGAACACCTGAAATTTTCTTTAGCTCCTCGGCTCCGTTGTCGGGCCCTACCTTTGCCTCAAGCACGACCCCGCCAGCTTGCCTGATCTTGCCTAGTAAATTTTCCGGAGTATCGCACGCCTCAATTCGCCCTTTGTGAATGATGATGACTCGGCTGCATGTCATTTCGACCTCGGGCAAAATGTGCGTGGAAAGCAAGATCGTGTGCTGTTTGCCGAGATTTTTGATTAGTTCGCGGACTTGCCGGATTTGATTTGGATCGAGACCGATTGTTGGCTCATCGAGAATGAGAAGATCGGGCTCGTGCAAAAGCGCATCGGCCAAACCGACTCTTTGTCGGTAACCTTTGGAGAGCGCACCGATCAATTTCTTTTCCACTTCCTTCAGACCGCAAAGCTCCCTTACATCGCCAACGCGCTCCGCGACGCGGCGATGCGGTACCCCTTTGAGTGCCGCGCGATAATCGAGGTATTCCGTCACCCGCATATCGTTGTAGAGCGGCACATGCTCGGGCATGTAACCGAGGTGCGCCCGCGCCTGCAGCGATTGCTCAAAAACGTCGAACCCGGCAATCGTGGCGCGACCGGAAGTTGGCGGCATAAAGCTGGCCAATATGCGCATGGTGGTGGTCTTGCCCGCACCGTTGGGCCCCAGAAAACCCATGATCTCGCCTTGACCAACTTCGAAATCCAAGTTCTGGATCGCAGGCTGGCCAGCGTAACGTTTGGTCAGATTTTCAACCTTAATCATTTTGCGACATTTCCATGAGACAATCGAGCGGTGATTGCGTTGCCAATGTTTTTGTCAACGCGCCGTCATTGTCAAAGTTCCAACTTGGTGACTTTGCCCGCCAGCGCGGATCACACCGATGGCGAAATTTACGTTCGCGCCGCTTTGTGCCCGACCCAACAGGTCCTCGACTTGTTTGACAGAATTCACTTCGTTTTTGGCCACGCGATAAACGACAAGACCGCGTTCAATTCCAGCTTGATCTGCCGGACTGCCTGACTCTACCGCAGTAATCAGAACGCCTTGGCCGCGCGCATAGCCCAGGGCATCAATTAATTCTTCGCTTAAATCCTGGAGTTGCATTCCAAACAACCGCTCGGCATTCGATGTCGATGCTTCGTTCGGCGTGGGTTGCTTGCTAGTCGTGGGTTTTTTCTCCGCCATTTTCTTAAATCGGGATACGCCATCGCGCACCACCTCCGCCGGAATGGCAAAACCCAGTCCTTGCGTCGGCACGCCCTGCGGGGTGAAAGCCATTTTCGCCGAGCTAATGCCAACCAGACGCCCGGAAATATCGATCACTGGTCCACCGCTGTTACCCGGATTAATCGCCGCATCCGTCTGCACGAGGTCTGTGTATTCGATATTCTCGATGGTGATATTGCGTTTAACCGCGCTAAGAACTCCGCGGCTGATCGAACTGCCGTAACCGACTGCATTGCCAACCACGATGACCGTCTCACCCAATAAGTTCGGCGAAATATTGTCGAGACTGATAAAGGGAAATGCGGCTTTAGCATCAATCTTGATGAATGCCAGATCGGTTTTGTCATCGCCAGCAATATAATGTGCGTTCTGCGTTTTGCCGTCATTCGTCGTTACCTGAATTTTCAAATTCGCGGCACGTTCTACCACGTGCTGATTAGTGACGATGTAACCGGCCGGATCAATAATGAAACCTGAGCCGAGACTTTGCAGAGTCTGACGAATTTCGCGAGGCTGCGCGCGATCGTAGCCGAAGAATTGCGCGTAAAAATCCTCAAAAGGATCGCGAACCGCTCTCCTGACTACGCGCTCGGTATTGATATTCACGACTGCCGGCAAAACTTTTGCGAGTGCCAAAACCGCCGGCTCCGAAGCTGGATCGGCCTGCGCGAACAAACCTGCCGAATTCGCGAAGAGAATCCCGCAGGTTACGACGAGAGTAAGAATAAATTTGCGACGGAGCGGCATTTGGCCGCAGCAAATAACGGAACACTCTTCGCACTGTCAACTTGCCCAGGAGCGTAATAGTCGCAGATTAAAAATTCGTATGTGGTCTTCCTTAGCAACTCGGGCAAATCTGGATCTGCTCGAGGAGAATTACAGGCAATGGCGGCAAAATCCTGAGTCAGTTGATTCAGGCTGGGCTGCGTTTTTTGAGGGGTTCGAGCTGGGAGAGTTGCCGGAACGAAATGGCGCCGCAGCCAAACCCGCCGAGGGTCGCGAAGGTCCCCTCCAGTCGCGGGTGGACGGACTCGTTTACGCCTACCGCACGCTCGGGCATACGATCGCGCGCCTTGACCCGCTGGCGGACAGGCGGCGCGAAAATTCGCTGCTGACGCTACGGGAGCTCGGGTTTAGCGAGAAGGACCTTGATCTTCGCGTTTCGTCAAAATTCTTTTTCGACAATCGACAGATGACCTTGCGTGAGATGATTGCGATTTTGGAAAGTATCTACGCGAGTGCGATCGGCTCCGAATTCATGCATATCCAGAATACTCGCGTTCGGAACTGGGTCCTGCACCGTCTCGAATCGCGGCCCGCGAAAATGGAGACGCCTCGGGCTGTGCAAGTGGCGTTGCTAAGGACCTTGCTGGAAGCCGAATCGTTCGAAGTTTTTTTACATGGGCATTACGTCGGGCAAAAGCGTTTTTCGCTGCAAGGCGCGGAATCATTGATGGTGATTCTTGATACGATTCTCCATAAATGCCCAGGCGCCGGCATCTTGGAGATTTGCATGGGTATGACGCACCGTGGCCGTCTCAACGTGCTCGCGAACTTCCTCAAAAAATCGCTCAACGTCATCTTCACTGAGTTCACCGAAAACTACATCCCCGATCTGGTCGCGGGGGATGGCGATGTAAAGTACCATCTCGGTTATCGCACGGTGCGAAAACTCGGTTCCGGCGCTCAAATTGAAATCAGGCTTTCGGCCAACCCAAGTCATCTTGAAGCCGTCGATCCGGTTGTCGAGGGAACGGCGCGCGCGCGTCAGCGTATTCGTAACGATACCGCCCATCGCCGGAAAATTCTGCCTCTCCTTATTCATGGGGACGCTGCCTTTGCGGGGCAGGGGATCGTCGCCGAGACCCTCAACATGTCGCAGCTGGCTGGTTACAGTACGGGCGGCACCGTACACGTAGTCGTGAACAACCAAATCGGTTTCACCACGCTTCCCGAGGAGGGGCGTTCGTCGATGTACGCCACCGACGTGGCGAAAATGATCGAGGCGCCGATTTTCCACGTGAACGGCGACGATCCACTCGCGGTGAAGTTTGTAACGGAGATGGCGCTCGATTTTCGTCAGGAATTTGGACGCGACGTCGTGATAGACATGTACTGCTACCGCAGACATGGCCACCAGGAAGTTGACGAGCCGTCATTCACTCAGCCAGATCTTTACGCCAGGATCGAGAAACGGCCATCGGTGGCGCAGTTATACAAACGGGAGCTGCTCGAGGCTGGCAAACTTACCGACGACGATGCGGCCTCGCTTGAGACCGAGTTTCAGCTTCGACTCGAAATGCCGCTGGATAATGTGAAAGCACTCGAGAAAGAAAAAGGAGACCACCAGGCGAAATTCAAAGAGTCGACCGCTGTCTTTCAGCCGGAATACACAAGCTCATCTGAACCAACGGCCATCAGTGGGGAAATGTTGAAGATTATTGTCGATGGGCTGACGCGCGTTCCGGCAGATTTCAATATTCAGCCGAAAATAAAAAGAATCGTCCTCGACCATCAGCGGAAAGTTTTCGAGGCCGGCGGTCCGTATCAATGGCATTACGCCGAGGCGCTCGCGTTCGGATCGCTTCTTCTCGACGGAATTCCAGTCAGATTATCGGGCCAGGATAGTTCGCGTGGAACGTTCAGCACGCGCCACGCCGTTCTTTATGACGCCAAAACGGGCAAACCGTACATTCCGCTCATGCATCTGGCGCAAGAGCAGGCGCGGATCTGCATTTACAACAGTCTTCTTTCAGAGGCGGCTGTGCTCGGTTTCGATTACGGCTACTCTCTCGATTATCCGGACATGCTTTGTCTGTGGGAAGCCCAGTTTGGTGATTTCGCCAATGGCGCGCAAACCATCATCGATCAATTCATCGTCCCGGCAGAATCGAAATGGCAGCGACCTAGTGGCATCGTCTTGCTTCTGCCGCACGGCTACGAAGGTCAGGGTCCCGAACATTCCAGCGGGCGCCTCGAGCGTTTCCTCCAAGCCAGCGCCGAAGACAACATCCAAGTCTGTAACCTCACGACCTCGGCGCAATACTTCCATGTCCTGCGGCGCCAAATGAAACGTAATTTCGTCAAGCCGCTCATCATCATGACACCAAAAAGTTTGTTGCGCGCCGATTTCGCTTCGTCGCGCGCGGAAGAATTCACCAAAGGTGGCTTCGAAGAAATTCTTGGTTCACCCAAAGTCGGTCCAGCCGAAAAGATGGATCGCGTCATCCTTTGCTCGGGCAAAGTTTATTACGATCTTTTGAATTATCGCGATGCGCAGAAGATCGACAACGCCGCCATCATTCGCATTGAGCAACTTTACCCGCTCGCGGAAAAAAAGTTGCGCGCTACCATCCAGCCATATCCAAAGACCGCCAGGCTTGTTTGGTGTCAGGAAGAATCGCAAAACATGGGCGCTTGGAGTTTCATCGAGCCACGATTACGGCAGCTTTTCGGCCGCGACGTCGCCTATGCGGGCCGCAATGCCAGCGCCAGTCCCGCAGTCGGTGCGCTCGCCATCCACAAACGCGAGCAGGCGTGCTTGATCGCCGAAGCCCTTAACGTCTAAAATAGCAGGACGCGACCGCGGAGTCACCGCGTAGTAAGTTCAAACGTTCGGTTCGACCGCATGCTTGCTTTGCGCATACTGTAAGCCACTGATGAGCATCGAAGTTAAAATTCCCGCGGTGGGTGAATCGATCTCCAGCGGGGTGGTCTCCGTCTGGCATAAAAAATCCGGCGATTTCGTGAACCCAGGCGATGCGCTCTTTACTCTCGAGACCGACAAGGTTTCCACAGAAATTGTGGCCGAAAACGCTGGTGTGCTGGAAACGAAAGCCGCTGAAGGCCAGGAAGTGAAAATCGGCGAAATCGTCGCAATCATTGACGACTCCAAAATCGCTCCTCAGAAAGCCGTGCCTGCGGAGAAAAAAGCGACGCCTGAGAACAAAAAGAAAGTGCCTGCGCCGCAGGAAACGAAATCGGTTGCAGGCGCGAAACAGAAATCGACAGAAGCGGAAGTTCTTTCGCCCGCAGTTCGACGCATTATTGAAGAAGAACATCTCGAACCGGCGAAAATTTCAGGAACCGGAAGAGATGGCCGCCTGACGAAAGGTGACGCGCTCGCTTCCGTGGAGTCGAAAGAAAACAAGGAGGATCGCAAAGATCGACAAGCGCAGCCGGGTAATGATCGATTTACCCGGAAAAAAATGTCACCACTGCGGCGCAAAATCGCGGCGCAACTGGTCATGGCGCAGCAAACCGCCGCTATTCTTACCACTTTTAACGAGTGCGACATGAGCGCGGTTCAAGCGTTACGTGCCAAGGTCCAAGATGGATTCACGAAAAAGAACGGTCTCAAGCTTGGTTTCATGTCGTTCTTCATCAAAGCGACGGTTGAAGCGCTCAAAGCTGTGCCTGTGGTCAATGGACGGATTGAGGAAGAGGATTTCATTCAGAACAATTTCTATGACATTGGCGTCGCGGTCGGAACGGAACGCGGATTAATTGTGCCGATTGTGCGTGATGCTGATAAAAAGAGTTTTGTTGAGCTGGAGCTCGATATAGCCGGTTACGCGGTCAAAGCGCGCGAAGGGAAATTGAAAATCGAGGATTTGCAAGGCGGCACGTTCACCATTTCAAACGGCGGCGTTTACGGATCGCTTTTGAGCACGCCAATTCTTAACCCGCCACAAAGCGGGATTCTCGGCATGCATAAAATCATGGCAAGGCCAGTGGCAATTGATGGGAAGCTCGAAGTCCGTCCGATGATGTACCTCGCGCTCAGCTACGATCATCGCGCCGTGGATGGAAAAGATGCTGTTACATTCCTCGTCAAAGTGAAGGAATGCATCGAAAACCCGAAAAAGTTGCCCCTCGATTTTTAAAGCGCGACATCCCTGTCGCGCCGACGACTCAATCATGGAAAAATTTGATGTTGTTATTATTGGCTCGGGGCCCGGCGGTTACATCGCCGCCATTCGGGCTGGTCAGCTCGGATTGAAGACCGCGCTTGTCGAAAAAGACAAGGAACTCGGTGGCACTTGTTTGAACGTCGGATGCATCCCGAGCAAAGCGCTGTTGACGTCGAGCGACCATTTCATGTTCGCAAAAAAAGAAGCTGTGAAACACGGCATAGTGATCGATGGCGTGAATGTCGACCTTGGAAGGATGCAGCAGCGGAAGGACAAGGTGGTAAAAACCTTCACGGGTGGCGTGCGCGCGCTCATGAAAACAAATAAGGTGACGACCTTCGAAGGGTTCGGAACCATCACCGCGCCGGGAAAAGTTTCGATTAAATCGTCGAAAGGCGACACGCAGGAGATCGATACCAAAAACATCGTTATCGCGACCGGCAGCGCGCCAGTTGAGCTGCCGTTCGCGAAGTTCGATGGCAAGACGATCGTCAGTAGCACCGAAGCGCTGACTTTCACCGAAGCGCCGAAAAAGTTTCTCGTAATTGGGGCAGGCGCGATCGGACTCGAATTAGGGTCGGTTTGGAACCGCCTTGGCTCAGAAGTAACGATGCTCGAATTTCTGCCTCGTATCGCCGTCGGCTTCGATCTGGAGCTCTCCAATCTGCTCCAGCGTTCGCTCACCGCTCAAGGCATCACTTTTCATCTCGAAACCAAGGTGAGCGCGGTCAAGATCGACAATAGCCACGCCACTGCCACGGCCACCAAAGGTGGTGAAGAGATGAAATTCGCCGCGGACAAAGTGCTTGTTTCAGTCGGACGCCGTCCGTTTTCCGAAGGAGTCTGCGCGGAAAAAATTGGTGTCGAGTTAGATGAGAAAAGGCGCATCAGAGTGGACAAACATTTTCGGACCAATATTGAAGGCATTTACGCGATTGGCGACGTCATTGCTGGTCCGATGCTGGCGCACAAAGCGGAAGATGAAGGGATCGCTTGCATTGAGATAATCGCGGGCAAATCTGGCCATGTGAACTACGATGCGATTGCCGGAATCATTTACACAAATCCTGAGCTGGCCGGCGTCGGCTTGACCGAAGATCAGGCGAAAGAAAAGGGGATGGACGTTCGCATCGGCAAGTTTCCGTTCCGTGCCAACAGCCGCGCGCTCTGCAATGAAGATCTCGATGGAATGGTCAAGTTTGTCGCGGACGCGAAAACGGACCGGATTCTCGGCGCACACATTTTGCAACATGCCGCGTCGGAATTAATCGCCGAAGCCGTTTCCGTGATTGAATTCGGCGGCAGCTCGGAGGATATCGGTCGCACCTGCCATTCGCATCCGACCTTGAGCGAAGCGGTCAGAGAGGCCGCGCTCAACGTGGAGAAGCGCGCTCTGCATATCCTGAACCGATAGGGTATTGGCAATCAGTGCTCGCTTGTTGCCTCGCGTCGCCGAATTACCAATAACGTCACGAACGCTGCCACGGCGCAAATGATTGCGCCGAATCCGAGGGCGAAGGGCGTACCCAGCCAGTGGGCGAGGGCGCCAGCTTCAAGGCTACCGAGCGGAATCATCGCGCCGAATACGAGCGACCACACGCCCATGACACGCCCGCGCATTTCATCCGGAACGATCGTTTGCAGCACGGTATTAGACGTTGAGAAAAACAGGAGCATGCCAAATCCGGCAACGAGGAGAAATGCGAATGCGAGATAGAAATTTCGGCTCAACGAAAACGCGAACAAGGCGATCGAAAACAACCAGACGCCGCCGAGCGCAAGTCTTCGCGGTGTAAATAGATGTCCGTATGTCGCAACCATAAGCGCGCCAACAAAAGCGCCGATTCCACTCGACGACATCAACACACCATACCCGTTTGCGCCCCGGCCAAGGACATCGCGCGCGAAGGCTGGCATCAGCACGGCGTACGACCAGCCGAAGACTCCCACTGCGAGAAATAGCAGCAGAACTGTGCGCACACGCTGATGTTTGATAGAGTAAATGATACCGTTCCAGGCATGCTCGCGCGCGGACACGGCTCCTGCCGGGCGTTCAAATGGCGGCAAGCGCATCATCAATAAACCGGCAATCACCGCGACAAAGGTTACGCCGTTCAAGGAAAAACACGTTGCCACACCGACTGCGCCAATCATCAGGCCTGCGATCGACGGGCCAACAACACGCGCGCCGTTCACGATTGAGCTGTTAAGTGAGATCGCGTTGAGCAAATCTTCGCGGCTCGTCATTTCAACCGTGAATGCCTGCCGTGCCGGCATGTCGAAGCCCATTGCAACGCCATTGAGCGCCGCGATAATGATGATGAATAATGGCGTAGCGAACCCGGCCCAGGCGCCGGCTGCGAGCAAAAAGGCGCAAATCATTTGCGCCGTTTGCGTCGCGACGATGATCGACCGTTTCGGATAAAGATCCGCCAGCGAACCGCCCCAGATCGAGAATAACATCATCGGCGCGGATCCGACCGCGGCAACGGCGCCGAGGAGCAATTTCGAGTTCGTGATCTCATACACGAACCAGCTCATCGCCGTCTGTTGCATCCAAGTGCCCATGAGCGAAACAAGCTGGCCCCAGAAGAAAAGTCGGTAATTGCGATGTCGGAGCGCGCGGAATGTGTGTCGCCAGGTAATTCCGCCCACGGGCATCCGGCGCGGCCGGCCGCTGATATCTTCCGGGACGCGTGCTGTTTCAATATCTGCCATGTACTTCTGACTCGCCCACAACGCACCGTTCGGCGGGTACGAGGCAGGGACAGTTCACCTCCTTGCGGAGGCGTTCAACCTCCACCATGACCGGAAATAATTCTCGATCCTACCCGGTCTAGCGCCGGCGCTTTCTCGTGCGCGCGGCCTTTTTAGCCGCCGCGGACCGAGACCGAGCGGACCGTCGCCGCGCCGCGGAGCGCGCTTGTCGCGAAAGCGCCTTGCGCGATGCAGCGGAACGCTTTTCCCGCTTCAGGGCCCTTTTCGTCGCGCGCGACCTTGTCCGGGAAGGTTTTTTGCGGCGCGCGCCGCCTCGCTTGCCGTCGCGCTTGGCTTGCTTCCGTGTTCGCGCAGACGCCTTTCCTCGTTTCGGAGGCGGCACCTTCACGCCGGCCCGCCGCGCTTTTGACAAACCGATGGCGATTGCTTGTTGCGGGGACCGCGCACCGTGTTCACCCTCCCGAATGTGCTCGATCTCTTCACGCACGAATTCGCCAGCCTGGGTGGAAGGCGATTTGCCTTCGCTTTCGTCCTCATGCGCCCGTTCAATTGTTTCTTCATCTGGCATAGTAACTTAGTTTCGCCGGGGATTACCTGTTTGGATGTAAAGGAAGTCAGCTCGTTAGGGCGAACATCTGCGGAAGAATCCAGCGGCACGCGTGCTAAATTCGGGACTATGGAGAGCACCGCTGCGATCCTTTTGCGCAAACGAAAATTTAGCGATACGAGCCTGATCGTATCATGGTGTACTGAGTCCCTCGGCTGTATCCAAACGGTGGCAAAGGGAGCGCGCCGTGTGAAAAGTCCGTTTGCCGGCAAGTTGGATTTGTTCTTCGAAGCAGAAATTCAGATTGCCCGGAGCCGCAGATCCGATTTGCATACCTTGACCGAAGTCGTGCTCCAAAATCCGTTCGGCGGAATCCGGACGAACTATTTGCGTACACAGGTTGCAGCTTATTTCGTCGAGCTAATAGAGATTTGCACGGAGCGGGATCATCGAGAGCCGGAATTGTTTATGCTCTTACGGCGGGCGTTTGGTTACCTCGATGCGAACGATCCGACTGTGCGCGCAATCTCGCATTTCGAAACGGAGCTGGCACGCATCGCGGGAGTGCACGACGCAAAGAAACTGAAAAGCGATCCGGCTTTTGCGCTCGGCAATTTAT
>QHOQ01000241.1 GCA_003219355.1 Verrucomicrobiota bacterium | reverse complement strand
GACAGAAAGCACCGTGGCGGCGTTTGTAATTTAAATCCAACTACGCCAGTTGGCGGATCGGACTGGTTATAGAGTTAAAAGGGTTACAAGAATTGCTCTTCGTATGATAACTGATCTTCGTTTTGCGCTTTGGCAATTGCTCAAGTCGCCCAGTTTCACTTTTCATGCGCTGATCGATTGACACGTCGCCCAACTTGTTTATAGAGAGGTCGGCTCGGCATAACGAGTCGTTGTCAGAAGTTCGCGCGTCGCCCTAAGGGCTAGCGCGCCGGGGCTGTTCCGAATCCGAAGTAAAAGCTGCATTCCCGCGGCTCTCGGCATCGAGAATAGGGTGCTCCACACGAGACTCGACAACACCGGAGCAACCCCTAAAACATCATGAAGTTATTTTACACAGTTATTTTGTTATCATCGTTGGCATCGGCCGCTTTCGCGCGCGAGGAGTCGATTCTGGCACGCGTCACCAGTTACTGGGCAGGCGAAGGCGCTAAATACGCCAGTACCGGACGACAATTGCACTCCGGACATTGCGCGGTCGATCCGAAACGAATTCCGTACGGCAGTAAAGTTGTTTTCCCGGATCGCGCTTGCACCGCGGTCGACACCGGACCCGCGGTCATTAGTCGCAAAGCCGCTCGTCTGTGCGGACGAACTGCGAGCCAACTCAAGGCCATCGTGGTCGACCGATTTTTTGAAACAAAGCGAGAGGCGATCGCGTGGACAAACGCGCATCCGCACTTTATGACGCTTCAGATTGTTCCACCCGGATCGCACTCAGAACCGTCCGACCTATGATTAATTGAAAATAAAGATCGGATCGCTTCTACCAGTGCCAGAGGCGTTTATGACTAAGATCACGCATGCGTTGCTAGACAGGCACGCAAACGACTGTAGATAGATACAGATGAAAACGATCAACGCGCCAATTCGCGGCGCCCGCCGTGGCGGGCAGGCCGGATAAAGGCTCGTTCAATCTCGCCAAGTTGGAGCCCGCAATTCGCGGCACCCCAGTGGTCGAATCTTACCACGCGCGGGTTTTTGCGCCGGTCCTCTCGAACCGCATTCGGGAATAACCAAAAATTTATGAAACCAATACCTCAAATCAGTCCCAAGCAGCACGCTTCCCGGAATTTTCCGGTAACCGATTATTCCTTTCAGGCCACCGTTGATGCCAAGGCAAGTTCCGCTGCCGTTCGTCCGGCAACGAAGGCGCCCGCCTTCCACAAGTTAAGCAGTGAATTCTTCGGTGCAGAAACAAGCCGGGAATATCTTGCCGAGCTTTTATTCTTCATTCTGATCACTGGCATCGCGGCGTGGCCAATTGTGTCGGCCGTCGTTGCCATCATTCGTCTGATCAGGAATTACTAAGTCGGGTAGCGCTGGAGGCAGCGCGGATCTCAGCAGCCGGCGGAAAAATTACAACTTCGCATAAACGCCGAGCAAAGGACGGTGCGAAGGCGTTTTTGAATTGAAGTCGCTGACAAAACCGTCCCTGGTCCGGATCTCGACATGACCGGCGGCGCGGTTGGCGCCGTAGACGAGTACCGAACCTACCGGCGCGGCAAATGGATCGCTCATCGACAATTTTTTGAATCCGTAATTGCTGACAAGGTCCTGGGCGGCGTCTTTTGCGAGTTCGCTCTTCGGACGCGAATCGATAACGCCCGAAGCGAGCAATGCCTCTTTTACATAATGCCAGCACATCGAGCGCGAATGCGCATGCGCACGTTCCTGCGCGATCGTCGCTGCTTGCATCATCTTGCGATCGATGTGCCGATCGATCTTGGCAAACGGGTAAACGATCTGCTTTGGATAATAATGCGTGATGAGGGGGACTGATTCCTTTTTACCTTCCGGGGTTTTGAAGCTGAAATGGAAAGCAGGCCGTGTCGGCGTGCTTGTGCTTTGTTGATCCATTGGTCGCACCGGCTCTGTCGCAAACACTCGCACCGACTCTTTAGCGATCGCTTGCACCGGCTTTTTCGTCATCACCTGTGCCGATTTTTTCGTGATAACTGGCGCCGGCTCCTTCGCGATCACTCGCAACGTCTCCTTCGCGATCGCTGGCGCCGGTTCTTTCGTAATAGCCCGCACAATATCCTTCTTGGTGTCCTGATTGGAACTCGTAAGATGCAATTCTGAAGGGGCCAGCGCCTGCGCGTGCGCGGCTGCGCTGGAAATGACTAGAAGCGATATAGTTGCCGATGCCAGGCAGGCCGGTCGCGACATGGAGGCGAGGTATGCCGGGAATTGCGACGCTGGGCAAGCTTATTTTTCTTATTTTTGACCGATTTGGCAGAAAAAGCCTTCTGCTGAAAAGCAATAGGCGATACCCGGCCGAGACGAATACGGCCGTAAAAACGCGCCGCTTATTTTCCGCCACAGCAACGCTCACGCGCGTGGCCGGCCCACGTCACTGGTCGTAGGGAGGATAATCCTGTCCGGACTGGGGCGGCGATGTCGTCTGCCCGCGCTCCATGTAAGGCCGGCGGTGGCGTTGTGGGGTGAATTCGCCTTCCTATTCTGCGACCGGAGGGCAAACGGAAAATAAGTTTTCCATCGGACGTGATCCCAACCACCCGTGCGCGCGTCCATCGCCCTCGGCTTGGCGGCAATTGCGAGTCTCGCTGGTTAAGAAAAGATTGCCCAGTCTGCGGCCGATTTGATGTCAATCCAGCGGCTCTTTCTCTTTGAGTCGGCGAACTTGACTCGTTGGCAATAGGCGGCTGTGGCGCAACGTTGGCTTGCGCGGATGAGGCGGCTTGCTCTTGACCTGAGGTGTCAGTTTGCGTGGAAGCACTGGAATTCACGTTTGGGGTATTGGCAGGACTTGCGGCGAAGGACGGCCGCGAATTCGCTGTTTGGTCTTGCAGAATGTTGGGGGGCGGATTTTGGCTCGTCGGTGACGCGTTCGCGATCGCCTTGTTGCCAGCAAACGGCGCGGCCTTTGTCGCTTGCGCTGACAGGGATGGCGATATGCTGGGCACACCGACGGGAACGCCAATCACCCGCTTCGCCGTAGCTCGATGCCGGAACGGATTAATATCTTCCGGCAACAGAAATGCGCCGACCACGCCCACCGCCAGGAGCAAAGCCGCGACGACGAGTGTTCCCCGCAACACTTGCACGAGCGGCGTCGGCGGTGTCCTCGATTCTTTCGAGGTCGCTGTCGCCAGGGGAACTCCGAGTTTGCGACCGAATGCGTGACGTTTTTCGATCTTTGCCAGGCATTTCAAAATTTCCCCCTCAAACGCTACCAAATTCTGCGGCCGTTTATCGGGACTGCCACGCAGCATGTGGGCGAGTAAATCCCGCAACGGCTTTGGAAACCGGCGAAGGTCTTGAGGGCGCACTTTTGCCGAAGGGGCAGCGCCCGTCAGCATGAAATACATCGTTGCGCCGAGAGAATATATTGCCGAGCGGAAATCGACCGCGCCGTCCTGCAGTTGTTCCGGGCTGGCAAATTGCCGTGCTGGTGACGAATCTACGTCAGGTGCCTCGCCTGGATGAGAATGAAGCTTGGGTCCAACGGAACTAACGTCGATCAACTTTACAAACGGCCAGCCACCTTCGGCGGTCGGTCCGGGAACAATCAATAAATTGGACGGCTGAATCGCACGATGCGTGAGCCTGTGAAAACTCGCGGCCGACAGCGCGCTGGCTACTTGCGCTGCCACACGCAAAACGGCGTCGGGCGGCATCGGCCCATGCTCCTCAATCCACGAGTCGACGGTCTCACCCTCCAGGTACTCCGAGACATACACGAACTGCCCGGCTTCTTTTCCGAAATCTAGAACCTTGGCGATGTTGGCGTGATGGAGCTGCTGGGCAGGGCGCGCCTGTTCCTCGAATTGTTTCTGTATCTCCGGGTCGATGTTTGCGATCGGGATGAGCTTCAGCGCAACCGGTTCACTCGTCCGCTTGTCTACGGCTTTGTAAGTAATCGCCGCACCGGCTCGCCCGAGTTCCCGGGGAGTTCCATCGCGATCGACGGAGATGCGGTAGTGCTCAAGGAAAGTCGTTTGTTCCATATCGTGTTGTGGCCAGCGGCAAGAACCAAAGGGAAACCACCGACTATATCATTCAACTTCAATTTCGGCCACGAGTTGCTCTGCGTAAAAGACTTCGCCTCACGTGGTCGATGCCGTAGCCAAAGGCCGTTTACGTGGCTACCCCGCTTGGATTCGAACCAAGAATAACGCCTCCAAAGGGCGCTGTGTTACCGTTACACCACGGGGTATCTCGATTTCGGATTTTAGATTGGCGATTTTGGATTAAATCGCAATCGGCAAAATCCGAGGGCGCAACTCCTCGGCCAAATGACGATTCGCCAATCCAAGAAACGAGCTTATATTTCCGGTTCGACTTTATGAAGGAATTAAGCGTAGAA
>QHOQ01000033.1 GCA_003219355.1 Verrucomicrobiota bacterium | reverse complement strand
AACAAAGCCTGGCACTTGGCGGCTAATCTCCGCGAAGTCGGCTTTCAATTTTGGATCGACAAAAAACCAGTGGGGAGCTTCGTAATTGAACTCAACAGCCTGCGGGGCGTCAGTGATCGGATTCGAAATTACGCTCGGCTCCATTCCCAAGCGGCCAACATCCGCAAATGCGACATCGCATTGTGCATCTTCGGCCACGACGCCGATCTCGTGACCGTCTTGCAAATCGACACGCACTAATCTCCCTTTGTCTGAGTGCAGCGCCGAATCGATCAACAAGCTTTTACCGTCAGGGTCGAAACCGACGACGAGCGAGCCATTCACGACCTGTCCGGCAAAGAGCGCTCGCTCAAAAGGCATTACCACAAGGTCACGCCAAGGCTTGTCGGCCGCGTCGCGAACACGAATGGTTGTTCGGCCGGTTTTCCCATCGAACGCGGTGGCGGCACGGATGATGAAGTTGCTGTCCGCCTTCCAGGTGAGGACGTCACCAGGATTTGTGGCCTCGAGAGTGATGGCGCCCGTCTGGAGATCCGCCCGATACATGTCGAAAACATTTCGATCGCGCAGGTTCATCGCCACGAAGGCAGATCCAGGATGTCGTGAATCAATCAGCACGTTCTGCGCACGCACGCCACGAAACGGTGTGAGATCGCGCACATTGTCAGTCGTTAGGTCAACCGAAAAGAGGTGTGGAACCTCGTCGCCAGCGTTATCATGAAGGTAGAGGATCTGTTTTCCATCCGCGCTCCAAGCGTACCACTCAATCGGATCGCCCTTTTCGTTAGTCATGCAACGTGGATTCGCGCCGTCGAGCGCGCTCGTCCAAACATTCAGCGTATTGTTCTGGTCCGGCGCCAGCCAACTCAGCTGCGAACCGTCTGGCGAGATTTGCGACTCGGCGCGCTCCGGATTTCCAAAAAGGACTTCGCGCGGAATGAGCGCCGGCATTTCTGCATGGACGGAGAAAGCACAGACTGACACGGCTGCCGCGAAAAAATATTTCATCCTGCAGGTGATTTCCTAGTTGAGCTTTGACAAATCAATTGCGACGCGAGCGACGCTGTAGAATAAGAGCAGTGCGCCGATCGGCACCAGCCAAACGCCCAGTCCGGGGTCGCCGTCGTAGATTACAATTCCCCCGAGAAAGAACCCCGCCGGCAGTAGGATCGCAGCCCAAATTAATGCAAAGGAAACTGAAGGCCGAAGGCTAAAGCGGTCCACATTCCGCCCTGTCAAGCCGGCAGCGATGTTTACGAGCGCCAGCAGCGTTCCGTGTGCGTGAGCGAGCGTGAACATCAGTCGCCGCGTTTCGTTCCCAACATCGACATACCATCCGATCTTGAAACCGTGCAGCGTTTCGAGAGCGGCGCCGAGCGACAAAAATACGAGAAGCGACCACCAACCGAAGCGCAAATTGCGGTCAGCCCGCTGTGTGACGGGTAACGCGCGTTTGGATGGACGGGTCATTCGGCGAGAAAGATTGGCTTGTTGTCACGCTCGCTCCGCAATCGTTGGAAAACATCTTGCTGGAAACGCCCGTCCGCATCGATTGCGGTCTCTGGCCGATAAACTGCATTCACATCGCGCACCTGGCGCAGCCATTTTTCATAGGCGCGCGTTGCCGCTTCGCGGAGTGAATCATCGGCCGCAGTGTAGGTGAAGGAAAAGTCGGAAAATCCGGGCAACGTTTGGAGCGATTTCCACGCATCAAAGCGGACAGCGGCGTAAGAGTCGGTCATGCCGTAAATGAGGTAAGGATAAAGCCAGTCACGCCCTGCGGTTTTTTGGGCGCTTTCCCAGCCCATGCCCCAGGCAATCAGAGCGCGCTGCCCGGCATCACCTTTTAAGATCCACTGCACGGCCGCTGCAATAGTTCGATCGTCCTGCGAGAGTTCCGGCACGGGTTGGTTATACCACGCGTGCAGATTCTGCGCAGTCCATGCAAGCGTTTGGTTAAGATGGCAAAGATTGCAGGCATTAGGCCGCCCGTAGGCGATGCTTTCCTGCACGTTTGGCGAAGAAACCTGATGGCTGCGCATCGCGTGCAGCAATCCAAAGGTAGTGCGGGGCATATGGCAGTTGTAACAGCGGCTGCCGGATGAGTCCGCGGTATGATGCGTGTGGGCAACCAGTCTTGCGCTCATATCTTTGTGGCATTGCAAACAGGCCGTGTCGGAATCCATTTTCGGTTTTAACTGGCCGGTGCGCGCCCACGTTTTCGCATCGGCTTGGCCGGGAGAATCGAGATGCATTTCGTGGCATGAAATGCAGGAGAATTCGCCCCCGCGAAAACACGGCGATGCTTGCACGCCGTTGAATTCGCGCCCGGTCACGCGAATCATCCCATCGCCCCAGAATCGGTTCTGAAAAAAATCCCGCTCGGTGCGGCGAATGAAATCCTTTTGTTCAGCATGATCCGATGTGTTTGGTTGAACCACGAAGCGTTGAGCGAGATCGTGACCGCCGGGACGGAAAGCAGCGCCGTGCCGATTGAAATCGATCTTGTCCATCATGTCGTTAAAGGCCCAGACGCTGTGACATTGACCGCAGGCGAGCGCGGATTCCGGACCTTTCAAGCGCGCGGGATTGGTTACTGTCTGATCGGACTTTGTCGTGAGATGAATTTTGAAACGGCGAACCGGATTACGGTTACGCTCGATGTGTTCCCACCCCTCGCTATGGCACGCCTCGCACGCGATCCCGAACTCGGCCACCTGTGAATCCCACTTATTGCCTGCGACAAAACGCGATTGGCCCTGGGTAACGTGGCAATCCATGCACGCGCCATTCCATGCCCCTACAAAGTAATATTCTTTCACACTCGGCGGCATCACGAACGTTTCGTTCACTGGCGCCCATATTTTTTCAGCAACTATGTAGGCGAAGGGAAATTGATGAAGGGTGTGGCCCTCGCCCGTCTCCAGCCACAGGATTTGCAAATTGTGCGAACCGGTCACGAGTACGACTTGCTGCGGTTCGCCGTAACTGCCGCCTTCTGGTCGCGTGCGGACAAAGAACTTATCGCCGCGCCGCTCTCCTTTGTACTCACGGCCGTGGAGTGCAAGTTCGAGCTTGTCTATGTCGTTCGGCAGACTGTTCGGGGTCGCCACCTGTGTCATCGTGCGATGAAACGACGCGTGCCAGCTCGCATAATTCCCGGGATGACACGCGCGGCAGGCGTTCGAGCTCACATAACCGGCGATCTGCGATTTGATAGGACGATTGTCCGGCGGCTGCGCTGCGCGGTGAAAATTATAAAGCGAAATCAAAGTCAGGCCGCTTGCGCCTGCTATCGCTGTGATAACCAACAGCCCATGGCGCCGGGATCTAGACAACTTTGGCACAATTTTTCATGCAATATTATGGACATCGAAATGCAGAGGCAAATCTCATTCTCTTTAGTTGTCCGCCACAGGAGGGACACAGAAAATCAGAGAGCTCAGTGATCGCGACTGCTGCCTCTGATGACCGCGCTCTGCCGGCGAAGACGTTTGGGCCAGAAAAACATCAGCAGCAAAGGGAGATCCCTCTCCGCGATCTGATGACCTGCTTGCTTCTTCTCGTTTTACTTTAACAACCGCAACTAACGGGAACCGTTTTACGCTAGTTATTAGAGCGATCTCACTCGAGACGCGCCTGTCCTTCGCAGGGATCCAAAATGCTTAACTTTACGGGCCGTGTCCCCAGATTTTCCTTTCGAACCGAACGCGGCCTGATCCCTTCTCGAATGCCTCGAAGTGCTCCGGGTTCTGCTGGTAATATTTCTGGTGATACGCCTCGGCTGGATAGAACTTCATTGCTGGCAGAATTTCGGTTACGATCGGTTTGTCGAACTTTCCCGAGCGCGCGACCTTTTCTTTTGAAGCTTCCGCAATCTTTTTTTCCTCGTTAGTGCTGTAAAAGATCGCGGCGCGATAACTCGGTCCGATGTCGGTGAACTGGCCATCGGCTTGGGTCGGATCGATTTGTCGCCAATAAATATCGAGCAACTGACCGAATGAGATCTTAGCTGGATCGTATGTGATTTCGATTGATTCGCGGTAGCCGGTTTTTTCCGAAGAAACGAGCTCGTAAGTGGGATTCGGTTCCGTCCCGCCAGAATAACCAACCACGGTTTTGATTACGCCGTTCCCTTTATCGAATGCAGGCTGGATGCACCAAAAGCAGCCCCCAGCGAAGATTGCAGTCTTGGTCGGCGAAGGAGACGAAGTTTGGGCGTGACTACAATCGACCCGAAGCGCAAGGAGCACACTCAAGAGGAAGGCAAGAGCTGGGATTCCTTTCATAGTTGTCGACCTTAGACAATGCTGATCGCCGTTCGTTCCGCTTTTTGGGCATGTTGAGACGGCCACTGCTTAGTTTTCTACACAGCGTGCCTGCAGGCCAGATGGATTCAGCTCACCGCTCCGAAAGCTTTCGGGGTTCTCCGCTCATCGAGCTGGAGTCGTTGCTTAACCGGCTCGACGCCAAGAAAATCTTCGGGCGTCGGGCGGCGCTGCATGTCGATCTTGGCTGTGGCGATGGCTCGTTTCTTTGCGCGCTGGCCCAGCGGATACCCGAGAAAAATTTTCTCGGGATCGAGCGGTTGCTCGGTCGATTCCGTAGCGCCGCGGTCAAGGTCGCCAACATTCGCAACGTGCGCGTGCTACGGATGGAAAGTTCCTATGTTGTTCGGTATTTATTGCCGCCTAGATCCGTGGAAACATTTTATCTCTTGTTTCCCGATCCCTGGCCGAAACGGCGTCATTGGCGCCGACGATTTGTTACCCCGGACTTGCTAAGGGCAATCAGTCAGGCGCTGGTTCAGGGCGGGACTCTTCTCGTTGCAACCGATCACGTTAGTTACCTTGAAAAGATCAAAGAGATCGCACAGACAAATCTGGATCTTGCGATTGTCGATCCGGCGAGTGTCGATCTTCCGCAAAGCAAATTCGCGCGCGTTTTCCAGCAGAAAGGCGTTGCGATTCACTGGCTCGAACTGCGAAATGTTTCGCCGGTGAGATAGCTTCGTGCTTCCCATCCCTCGCGATCAAAGCGCAGCGTCACTGCGCCGGTTTCATCCTGGCGAAAGAGCCTGATGCCGCGCGCTCGTACACGTTCGGCCCAGTCGTCGCTGATTCGCTCGTACTCAGGAAAATCGCGCGAACTGGCAATAATTAACCGTGGCCGCACAGCATCAAGAAACGCGTCAGTGCCGGACTGCCCGGAATGATGCTGCCCCTTAACAACGATGTCGCTGTGCAAATCCAGGCCGTAGGCAATGAGCGCGCGTTCGGTTTCGAGGCCGCTGTCGGACATGAACAAAATCGAGGTCGACGGTGGAATCAACAGTTGGATGACATACGTCTGGTCATCCGCAGTGGATGCCGGAACGATCCGTCGCGGAAAAAGAACATTCCCGGTGACATCACGCGACAAAGGGAAACTGTCTCCCGCAGCCAGATTATCCGGTTTTATTTCACGTTGTTGAAATAAGTGCTGCAATCGTTGATGAATGGCGGAGCGGTCGGGTGCCGGATTGTCGATCAATCGGGCGCTGCGGAAATCGTGCAACAATTCCGCCGTGCCGCCGATATGGAGCGAATCGCCATGAGTGAGCAGTAAGCCATCGAGCCGGTTCACCCCCGCGGCGTGCAAGTATTCACGAACTACGCGCTTGTAGGTCCGATCGCTGCCGCAATCGAACAGCCAATCTGCGCCTTGCGTCCGCAAATGAACAGCCGCCCCCGCGCCGAGGTCCAGCACCATGATTTTCGCAATGTCGTTTTGGGGCCAATGCGGCCGTTCGACATAAAAATGGCCGCCTGGAACTTGCGCAAATACATGCACGATCCCGAGAACAAGCTGTGCCAGAAAGCAGTTGGCATTGTTAAAAATGAGAGCCGGCCACAGCAGTAATGGCGTCACCAGGAGAGAGAGCAGAGCGATTGCCAGAATGAAGAAGGCAATAGGAACAACTACCAAGTTCGCCAACAAGGAAATCGGCGTGACGATATGAAAGTACCAGAGCACGAATGGCAGCGAACCGAGCCAGGCTGCGAGCGAAACGGAGCCGCCACGGCATAACCATTCAAAACCACTTTGCAAGAGATGACGCGGGCCACGTAGCAAACTCCGCGGCAAAAAAGGGTCAGGAGCGCCCCAGCGTCGCAAAGCTCGAAACAGGGGATCAGCAAATAGAATGATTGCGCCCACCACCGAGAAGGAGAGTTGAAAACCGGTGGAAAAAAGTTCGTTCGTGTCCCAGCAAAGAAGAAAGAATGCCGCGGCGGCGAGGCTATTGAGAACGAAGACTTTTCGTTCGAAAAAGAAACCGCCAAGCAGGATCGAAGTCATTACCGCGGCGCGCACACTCGAAACATGCAGTCCCGTCACCGCGGCATAAAAAAGGATCGAAGGAATGATGAGCGCTGTCGCCCATTTGCGCGGCAGTCGCGCGATCGTTGCCAGCATCCATAAAAGTGCCGCGACGATTCCGACGTGCAGACCAGCAACAGCGAAGAGGTGAAGCGTGCCAGTTTGCTGAAATGGCTCTTCAATGTCTTCGGGTGTTTGGTGTCTGAGGCCAAGCACGATTCCACTGAGGAAATCTTGCACGTCCGGTGAGCCTTCCAGTCCGCGACAAAGCGCGTATTGCATCCATGCGCGCGATTTCTGCGCTGCGCGTAAAATCGGATTTCCGGCACCGTGTTGAATCAGCGCGCCGTCTTCTGGGTAACGAACAAAGATAGTTCGGCGAACGTCGCGGCGCGCGAGATACGAGCCCATGTTGAATTCACCAGGGTTTCGCGGCGGTGCGGTCACCTCGGCGATCCCAAAAACCTTCAACTCATCGCCATATTCCGGAGTACCGCGCCAGCGGACCAGCCAGCTAGCATGCGTTCGCTGCTTCCTGCCTTCGAGTTCGATCGAGTCAAGCTTTAGCAGGAAGGTGGCAAATCCGTTCGGCGCGATCTTCGGCTCGCTGATCACGAATCCCGTCGCTGTGAGAACTCGTGGCCGATTACCAATTTGAGCAGCCAGCTGCTGACCTTCGGTGTTGCTGCTTCGTAAATTATGGAGCAGAAAAAAACCCGCTGCGACGATTGCATACGTCGCGATCAAGCTTGGCCAACGCAAGACGAGGAAAGCGCAGATTGCGACGACCATCGAAATTGCGAGAAGAGTCGAAGGAGAGAGAGGAGAGAAATCCGCGAAAATAACTCCCGTCGTGGCCAGTAACGCTAACCCGACGAATGGCTGGCGCGGTCCGCTCGACAATTTCATCGTCCCGCTTTTCGTCGATTTTGCGGTGACAAACGCAAGCTCAATCCCGCGAGCGGAAGCTAACGTCGAGGGCCGGGCACAAGTAAAACCGGACGGGTGCTGCGTTTGAGGACGCCCTTGGTCACGCCGCCCACCAGCAAGTTATACATCGCGCCGTGTCCATGCGTGCCCATCACAATTAAATCGGCATTGACGACATCTGCCTCATTTAAAATTTCTTCAACGACCGCTCCGGTCGGCTCATGCAAGGTCACCTTGACACCGGATTGAGCGATTTTGTCTTGCCAGTGAGTCAGCTTTGATTGCTCGTCTTCGGCGACCGGCACTGTCTGCGGCATTGGGTCAAATACCGGGATTGGCACGCCTGACATCGGCGCGAGCTCCGGCATGCCCGCCAAGCCGTAGCCAAGGGCACCGGGCGCTGCCGCTGCAGTGAGTTCCTTGACGTGAACGAGATGAATTTCCGCATCGAGCGCTTTTGCGAGTTGTTGCGCAAGGTCGATGACTCGTAGTGTCGCATCCGAGAAATCAATCGGAACAAGAATGCGTTTCATGTTCGTAATCGAAGTTATCAATCACCCGATACGCTGGCGAGAGTAAATCCGCCGCCTGTTTAAACCGAAATGAGATGCGAAGGGCGGTTGTGCACCGTATTTTTTCTCGTGCCGGATCTTTTTGAAGAGCAGGAAGATGTCGATCTTGTGAGCGCAAACAGTGCGGCGCCGCTCGCTACGCGTATGCGCCCATGTTCCCTCAAGGAATTCGTCGGTCAGGAGCATATTCTCGGGCCAGGAAAACTTTTGCGCCGAGCGATTGAAGCTGATCGTTTGCCTTCCTTAATCTTTTCTGGTCCGCCCGGCACCGGAAAAACCACGCTCGCGCACATAATTGCGGACATGACGCACGCAAAGTTCGTGCGGCTGAGCGGCGTGGAAAGCAATGTCGCCGAAATGCGGCGCGTCATCGCTGCTGCCGCAAATCGGCTTCGCACATCGGGTCAAAAGACGATCCTGTTCATCGACGAGATCCATCACTTCAACAAAGCGCAGCAGGATATTCTCCTCCCCGACGTCGAAAGCGGAAATCTCCGGCTGATTGGAGCGACTACTTACAACCCGTTCTTTTACGTAAACAGTCCGCTCGTTTCGCGCTCCCAAGTTTTTCAACTCAAACCGCTTCGCGTCGAGCAATTGGAGGAATTGATCGATCGCGCGCTTACCGACAAGGAACGCGGCCTCGGAAATTACCACGTTAAGATCGACGAGGATGCCCGCCAGCATCTCGCGAAGCTAAGCGACGGCGATGCGCGCAAATGTTTGAATGCGCTCGAGATCGGCGTGCTCACGACTCAACCTGATACCGATCACGTGATTCATTTCACGCTTGCCGTTGCCGAGGAAAGCATTCAGCAAAAGGCAATCGTTTACGATCGTGCCGGTGACGTGCATTACGACACGATTAGCGCGTTTATCAAAAGCATGCGCGCGTCGGATGAAGAAGGCGCCATGTATTGGCTCGCCAAAATGTTGCATGCCGGCGAGGATTTCCGCTTCATCGCGCGGCGGATTGTCATTTTCGCGAGCGAGGACGTGGGCCTCGCCGATCCCGAAGCATTGTCCTTAGCGATTGCGACCCAACAAGCCGTCGAATTTGTCGGCCTGCCCGAAGCGCGCATTCCGCTGGGGCATGCGACGCAAAAAAGAGTCGCGAAGCTTACGACGCACTCAACGCCGCGACTGAAGAGATCGAATCGGAGCGGACCACGCGCGTTCCCGAGCACCTCAAGAACAAACATTTCCCGGTAAATCCGGAGGGGTAGGGCGCGAGCTTCCGCTGCCGGACGGATTCGCTGAGGTGAGCCGGGCGCGTCGATGAAAAACAACGAGAATTCCGGAGGTAGACTAGGTAGCGCATTCGACCAGAAGATCGAACCGCGACCAGCCACCGCTATTTCGGCTCACGAGTTACCTACGCGCTTGCATCCGCATTTGGCGCGTTGGTTTCGTGAAACTTTTACGGCATTTACCCATGCGCAATTGCTCTGCGTCCCGGCGGTCTTAGATCGACAATCGATTCTGCTCACTTCGCCGACGGGAAGCGGCAAAACGCTGGCCGGATTCCTCGGCGTTTTCGATATTCTCCTGTACAAGATCGACAGTAACGATCCGTTCGATGGAGTTCAATGCATTTACGTCTCGCCCCTACGAGCACTTGCTTACGACATCGAGAAAAATTTGCGTGCCCCCATTGCCGGCATGGGCCTCGATAAGAAATTGTCGATCCATTTACGTACGGGCGACACGCTGCAGGCGAGCCGGGCCAAGTTTCGGAAAAAGGGTGCGCATTTCCTTGTCACGACGCCGGAGAGTTTGGCGGTCATGCTCGCGCAGGAAGATTACGCAGCGCACTTTCGCAGCTGCCAGTTCGTCATTGTCGATGAACTGCACTCATTCGCGGGAAATAAGCGCGGTGCCGATCTGACGATCTCGCTCGAACGTCTCGAACGTCTCCGAGAAAAGTGTGCTTCACCGCTTTGTCGCATTGGCCTTTCCGCCACCGCTGCACCGCTCGACCTACTTGCCCATTTTCTTGTTGGGAAAGATCGACCATGCCTCGTCGCAGAAGCGCGAATTGAAAAGAAATCGATCGTCGAAGTTTTTTCACCGATCCGCCGCGATCCGTATCCGCCAGCAGGCTACACCGGCGTCCGTCTTTATGCTGAACTGGCTGACTTGATCCGACGGCAACAGTCCGTGCTCGTCTTTACGAATGTCCGCTCCGCCGCCGAGCAAATCGGTCTGAGATTAAAAGAACTCTTGCCTGAACTGTCTGATCAAATCGAAACCCATCATGCCTCCCTTGATCGCAGCGTGCGGCTCGAAGTCGAGGACCGCTTGAAAAACGGCGAGCTGCGCGCGGTAGTTTGCTCGACCAGCCTTGAGCTGGGCATCGATATCGGCGCTGTCGATCTTGTCGTAATGGTTGCGACGCCGAAAGGAGTTTCGCGCGCCATTCAACGAATTGGGCGTTCTGGTCATTCACTGAATCGGAGCAGTCACGGTGTGCTCGTGGCGACGAATGTGAACGATCTGGTCGAGGCAAGCGTCACCGCAAAACTGGTGCGAGAACGAGCTCTCGATCCGATCCGGATTGCGGAAAAACCGTTTGATGTCGTAGCCCAACAGATTGTCGGAATTGCTGCGCTTGCGCCGATCAAGATTGATGATGCGTTCGCTCTGATCCGGCGTGCTTATCCGTTTCGTGAACTCGGGCGCGAAGAATTCGACCGGATTTTGCTGTATCTCGAAGGCGGAGGTAAATCGCTGGCCGCGCGTTATTCCGGCCTCTTCGGCAAAATCAAGATCGACAACGAGACGGTATCACTAACGCATCCGCGCATTGTGCGGGATTTGCTCGTAAATATCGGCACAATTGTTTCAGAAGGATATGTCGATGTTCTGCTCAAACGACGCCGTTTAGGCTCGGTGGAGGAACATTTCATCAAACAACTCAATATCGGCGATCTCTTCGTTCTGGCCGGGCGCGTCGTTCGGTTGATCGACACCGGCGCGAACGAAGCGTTTGTTGAACGCGCCGATGGCCAGCTCCCGACCGTGCCGCGATGGAACGCCGCAAAAATGCCGCTCACTTCCGGCGTGGCGCGGGCGGTGAGGAAATTGCGCACGGAATTGGCTGCGAACCTTGTGCAAACAGATCGACAAGAGAAATCGATTGATTGGCTGGTCGAGAATTACGATCTCTCAATCGCGAACGCACAAGCGATCGCCGAGCAGTTCCGAGCGCAAATGAGCATCTCGGAGATTCCCGTCGATCAGAAGATGCTCATCGAGCTTTATCGCGGACGCGATCAGTCGCATTATTTTTTCCATTCGCTGATTGGTCGCAGCGCAAATGATGCCCTCTCGCGCATCGTCGCCTGGCGTGTGAAGGAGCGGATTGGTGGTAACGCGCTGGTAACGATAGATGACTACGGGTTTCTGCTGACGCTTCGGCGATTTCAAGAGATGCCACTGGAGGAGTGGCGGCTTTGCTTTCTACGCGATCAGGCGGAGGAAGACTTGAACTCTGCGCTCCGAGGATCGCAATTGGTCAAATGGCAATTTCGCGGAGTCGCGCAAACCGGCTTAATGGTCCCGCGTAATTTGCCTGGGAGACAGCGCGAGGTCAGACAGTTAAGGTGGAGCGGCGAGGTGCTTTTTCGGGTTCTGCAACAACATGAGCCGGAGCACCCGCTTCTCGTTGAAGCTTATCGGCAGGCCGCGCACACGTTTCTTGACGCCCAAGCGGCGTACGATTTTCTCGAAGCAGTTTCGAATTTTGATTGGAAATTTCGGGAACTCGCGGTAGTTTCACCGTTTGCGTTCCCGCTCTATGCAAGTGTCATCAAGGAATCGATGATGCTTGAAGATCCGGCCGCAGCGATCGATCGCATTTATCACGAAATGTTCACACAGGTCGAGAATGTGACTGGTGCTGCGACCGTGAGCTAGCAAAATGACCTTGAGGAATTACTTTTTCACGCTAGCGGCCAATTTATGCAAAATTCCAGCCGCAATATCGCTCGAATCATAATCTGGCCGTTGACTATCTGCGTTGGACGTGATGACTGCCGCCACTGATCTCGATAAAGTCGCGGCCGATCTATTTATTTGGCAGGCGTACGATCGGGCGGCGAAGTCGGACTTGTTTTCTAGCGCGATTGTTACTCGGAATGGAATTTTTGTTATTGATCCGATTCCGCTGAGGAAGGCTCCATTTGCTCAGCTCCACCAGCACGGAGTCATCGCCGGCGTCGTCATTACCAACGCCAATCATCTGCGGGCATCCGGTCAATTTGCCGAGCAGCTCTCCGTTCCGATCTTTGCGCATCGCGCGGCATTTCCTGATACGATGGCAGGGCAATTTAGCCAACTCGCCGATGGTGACAAGATTTGCGATGAACTGCATGTGGTTGGCATCGATGGCGCAGCCCCGGGTGAGATTGCCCTTCATTTCGCGTCAGGCGACGGAACGCTTGTCATGGGCGACGCACTGATCAACTTCCAGCCGTACGGTTTCACTTTTCTTCCTGGGAAGTACTGCTCGAACGAAGAAGAAATGCGGCGGTCGTTGCGAAAACTTCTGACCTGCAAAACTGAACGGATGCTTTTCGCGCATGGTCTGCCGATTCTCTCGAAGGCGAGCGACCGACTGCGTCAACTGCTCGATGGCGATCTTTGATCGTGCCGCTTGTGGACTTCAAAGATCGACCAAGTGAGTCAAAGATCGGACCCAACGGGCTGGCACGGTTTCTCCGCCTGATTCGTTTTTCCCACACGGTCTTTGCACTCCCGTTTGCTCTTGGTGCACTTGTCGTAGCCGCGAATGGCCGGCCATCACTACGAACATTGTCGCTGGTCGTGATCTGCATGGTTTTTGCACGAACGGCAGCGATGCTTTTCAATCGCCTGGTTGATTGGTCGCTCGATCAGCGCAATCCACGCACCGCCTCGCGTCACCTGCTCGTTCCAAAATGGGGGGCAATTATCTTGCTCACGTTGAGTTCCGCCGGATTTATTGTGGCAGCAGCGGCAATCAATCGGTTGACGTTCCTACTTGCGCCGATCGCTCTCGCGTTAATTTTTTTCTACTCGTTCACGAAGCGGTTCACGAGCGCGACGCACTTCTTTCTCGGACTGGCGCTCGCTGTCGCTCCGGTTGGTGCCTGGATTGCGCAGATAGGACACATCAATCTGGCGCCGCTGGTGCTTGGAGCGGGCGTGATTTGCTGGGTCGCAGGCTTCGATCTGATTTATGCAACGCAGGATTTTGATTTTGATCGGCGCGAAGGTATTCGGTCGCTTGTCGTGAAACTTGGCATCGCGCGCAGTCTCCGCCTGGCGCAATCGCTGCACCTCGCCATGTTTGCCGCGCTGATCGTTTTCGGTATCACCGCGCAGCTCGGGCTAATTTATTACGGTGGAATGCCTCTCGTTGCCGCGGCGCTTTTTTACGAACACAAAACTGCGAGCAAACTTGACCTGGGCGCAATCAATCGCGCCTTTTTCCAGAGCAACGCATTCGTAAGCGCCGTTTTCCTGCTCGCAGTCTGTGTGGATCGGTGGGTTTAACCGATCACATCGCGTTCAACTGCGCCACACGTCTCTGGTGTCGGCCGCCGTCGAAAGGTGTTTCTAGCCAGACCCGCACAATCGTCACCGCCAAATCCTCGGAGATCAGGCGCTCACCGATGGAAAGAACGTTGGCGTCGTTGTGTTGTCGCGAAAGGCGTGCCGATTCTTCATTCCAGCATAGAGCGCAACGCACGCCACGCACCTTGTTGGCTACCATTGCTTCGCCGTTGCCCGAACCCCCAAATACAATCCCGCGTTCGCAAATGCCGCGGGCGACAGCTTCCGCCGCCGGCCGGATGAAAAGCGGATAATCGACCGGTTCCTCGTTGAACGTGCCGAAGTCTTTCACCTCGTGTCCGAGTGTGCCGAGCAACTCTTTCACTTTCTCTTTGTAACGAAAACCGGCGTGATCCGTTCCGAGCGAAATCTTCATTAGGGGAA
>QHOQ01000240.1 GCA_003219355.1 Verrucomicrobiota bacterium | reverse complement strand
GCGGAAGTAACAGTGAGAGATTCCTCGACTTCGCCGGGAATGACAACAGCAAAATTTTACTCAGGCTTCTCGACTACGTAACGCAGGTCCGCCGCTGTGGCTTTGCCACGGAATTGGCTCTTAAAAACCGGCGACGGATTTGTTGAAATTAATTCGTAACCTTTCAAGATGAACTCCGGATAAATACTGTTGCTGGCTGGTTCGTAAACATTGTCGCCGCTAAAGCTGCCGTAAAGCTTGTATTCGTAATTATTGTCGCTCCCGAAGCTAAGCTGCTCGCGGTCCGGTGCGAGCTTTTGCTTTTCGTTTAACATCACCAACTGGGCTGCACTCCACGGCTGACCCGGTCTTCGCACGTAACCCCAGAACTTGAAATCGGGTTTATAATAACGGCGGCCGATAAAATAATCTCCTGCCGGTTCGGCGGCGATGCGCTGCGCAGCAATGCGTTGCGCCATCTCGATTCTTGCCTGCTGAATTCCTTGAGGCACGCTTTCGCAGCCGCCGAAAAACAAAGTGCCGAACAAAAGATTGCTCGCGAGTAGAATTGGAACAGCGCGACTCATTCGTTAGATGGACACTTCTTATCGCAGCATTGCGCGGCGCGCAAACAGTGGCTCTTGTGAGCGGTTAAAGCATTGCATCGTTGCGAGGCGCTCGTAAATTCCCAGAGATGATCGAAATGGCAGTTTATAGAGCTGGATTGCACGCCTTGAACAAAATATTGGAACTGGACCACCGGCTCGAAGCGATCGCTGACCTGCGCTATAAAGCCGATAGCAATCTCGACCTCGATGAATCGACGATCAGTCTCTGTGAAACTCGCGATATTTTCCTTAAACTCGGCCTCAATCCACGTTTCATCGGTTCCATCCCGTCCACACTTCGGCCGAAAACAAGAACGAAACTGTTAACAGTTTAAGAGGGTACGACAGTCTATTGTCGTGCGCTTTTTTTAATGATCGCTCGATTATTTAACGCACTCGGAGGAACCTTTCTCGCGTTCTTCCAATATCTGGGCGAGGTCGTGTTGCTCGCAGCGGACACATTCCGTTCTATTTTCACGCACAGGCTTCGCTGGAAATTATTTCTCAATCAAATCGTTGAAATTGGTTTGCTTTCACAACTGGTCGTCGTGATCACGGGCGGGTTTACTGGCGCGGTCTTTGCAGCGCAAACCTTCTTTCAATTTAACAAAATTGGAATGGGATCGGCGACTGGCGCGGTGGTATCGGTTGCGATCTGTCGCGAACTTGGTCCGGTGCTCACGGCATTGATGGTAGCAGGTCGCGTCGGCGCGGCGATGTCCGCGGAAATCGGCACAATGAAAGTGACCGAGCAGATTGATGCGCTACGAGCGCTCGCAGTTTATCCGACCGATTATCTGGTCGTGCCGCGTGCGCTCGCCATGATGGTGTCAATGCCGCTACTAGTGGCCGAATGCATCGCCGTCGGCATCGCTGCCGGCTATTTCATCGCGATCTTCATGCTCGAGATCAACGGTACTTATTACATGGCGAACATGGTGCGCTGGACGCGTAATCGCGACATCATCATGGGCCTGTCGAAAGCGTTCTGTTTTGGGATCCTGATCGTATTCATCAGTTGCCAAAAGGGATTGAGCGCGCGCGAAGGCGCAGTCGGTGTCGGCCGCGCCACGACTGAGGCGGTAGTAAATTCGTCGCTCGCGGTGCTGATTTGCAATTTCTTCCTCACAATGTTGCTCAACATCATTTATCCGGCCGGATATCAATGATCGAAACGTCGTCTCAAATTTCGACAACGCCATCGCGAGGTCGACCCGTTGGCTCGATGCTGAAGGTGCGCGATTTGATGAAGACGATCGACAGGCAAGAGATTTTGCGCGGCGTCGATCTCGATGTCGCGCACGGTGAAACGCTTGCCATCATCGGTCGCAGCGGTGGCGGCAAGAGCGTTTTGCTTAAGCACCTGGTTGGATTGATGCAACCCGATGCGGGTGAAATTTGGATCGAAGACCAGAACATTATCGGTTTGAATGAGCGCCAGCTCGGCGCCATCCGGCAAAAGATCGGCATTCTCTTTCAAGGTGCCGCACTTTTTGATTCGATGACGGTGGCGGAAAACATCGCCTTTCCGTTGCGAGAAGCGGGCGAGCGTAACCCAAAAGTTTTGCGCGAAAAAGTTCGAGAGATGCTCGACGTGGTAGAACTCGAAGGTCAGGAAGAAAAAATGCCAGAGAGTCTCAGCGGTGGAATGAAAAAGCGCGTCGGTCTTGCGCGGTCAATCATTCGCCGGCCGAAGTGCGTGCTGTATGATGAGCCGACGTCCGGTCTCGATCCGGTCGTCGCGGACAGTATTAATCGATTGATTCGCCGATTACAGAAGCGACTGGGAATGACGAGCATCGTGGTCACGCACGACATGAAAAGTGCGTTCGACGTCGCGAATTACATTGCCTACTTGCACGAGGGTCGAATTTATTTCTATGGCGCGCCAATCCAGCTTCAGCAGACGAGCGATCCGATTCTACAGGATTTCTTGCTCGGACGTTCTGCTGAAGAACGCGGGAACAAAGTTGAGAGTTGAAGATTCAGGGATGAGAGTTGGAAACTGATGGATCGGCACGAGCGAGGTTTGGAATTTAAAGTCGGGGCCTTCGTCTTCGTTGGATTGGCGTCTTGGCGAAGGCCTTAGAACTTATTATCCGCTCACAGTCCGCTTTAGCGACGCGAGCGGGCTGTTGAAAGGTTCCGATGTTTTGCTCGCAGGGGCGAAGATCGGAAAAGTCTCGGGCGGTCCGCGAATGGTTCGTGAAGGCCAAGGCGTGGATGTACCGCTGAAGATTTATGATTACATTAAGGTTCCTGAAGGAAGCAAATTTACCGTCGGAAGTTCCGGTTTGCTTGGCGATCGATTCGTAAACGTGACGATGCCGGCGGGGCAGCCGAAGGCTTTTCTGGCGCCAAACACCCACATCAGCGGTGCGCGTGAGACTGGCATTGACGATCTTACGCGGGAAGGCGGCGCGCTTGTGACCGACCTTCGCGGGACCGTGCAAAAGATCGACACGACGGTGAACCGCCTGAATCAAGACACGCTCTCCTCTGCGAACATGGAGAATCTGAAGTCGAGCATGGAGCATTTGAACCAGGCTACTGGTGCGCTTGCCGAGTCTTCAAAGAAATTGGATGGCGTGATCGAGCAGGCGGATGCAACGATGGACTCGGCAAGAAAAGCCGCCGACAACTTGCAGAAAGTGCTGCGTGCCGCGAGGGAAGGTAAGGGCTTGGTTGCCACCCTTCTGAACAACGACCAGGTGGCGAACGACCTCCGCGCGCTGATCAGCAATTTGCGGGAACACGGCGTATTGTTTTACCGCGATACAGCCGCAGGAGCAAAGCCCCCGACAAAGCCACCTGAGCAAACGAAACCAACCCGTCGCCGCTGACGTAGCAAAATGGATTGCGCAACGCGATCCGTTTCTGATTCAATTGGAGCGTATGGTACGGCGATCCTTTCTTTAGGCACCTTGGAGCTCTTCCGCTTCCGTTCCTCGCCACGGCGACCTTGGCGCCCGGCAGAGCGGTTTCAAATACGGCAAGGCGGGCTATTTCAATTTGTTGTTGGCAGCAACCGGCTCCGCACATCTTCGTCGCTCAATCCATCGATACGGATTGCCTTATCGCGGGACTTTTGGCCGTGCTTCAGCACAATCTGGTGCTCGGAGATTTTCAATTCTTCGGCCAGAAATCTTCGCAGCGCGGCGTTCGCTTTCCCGTCCAGTGCCGGTGCGCGCAGCTTGATCTTAATTCCCGCTCCATGCTCGCCGATCACCTGATTCGCCTTCGCGTTGGGAACGATGTGAAAACAAAATGTGGACATTGATCAACCAGGGGAGTGCACGCTATGGCCGTCGCGCTCGTATATTCGGTATGGGAAGCAAATCGCCCGAGCTTTATGGCAAACCATTTAAAGACCCACCGCGCTTCGCACGCGCTGCATGACTTGATTGGCCACTTCATTCGCGCGCCTTGCGCCGCGGATGAGCACGCTGTCGACGTACGATTTGTCGGCGAGAATTTCTTCGCGACGCTTGCGCATCGGGGCAAAATATTGCCAGAGCTTTTGAAAAAGTTCTTTTTTGAAATCGCCATAACCTGTGCCGCCTTTTTGGAATCGTTCCCGCATTTCCGCAATTTCATTTTTGGTCGCAAAAAGCGAGTAGAGCTGAAAAATTGTCGATCGTGACGGATCCTTTGGCGTTTCCACTGGTGTCGAATCGGTCACGATACTCATGACTAGCGTCCGCATTTCTTTTTCGTTGCCAAAGATGTCAATGTTGTTGCCGTAACTCTTGCTCATTTTCTGACCATCAATTCCCGGCACGATTTCGGCCGCAGCTTGAATGCGCGGCTCAGGTAGCTTGAAAACCTTTCCGAATGTTTCGTTGATTTTTACTGCCAGATCGCGGGTGATTTCGATGTGCTGTTTCTGGTCTTTGCCAACCGGCACGACGTCACTGTCGTAAATCAAAATGTCCGCCGCCATTAACACTGGATAATTAAACAATCCAACCGACGGCAGCATTCCGCGCGCAAGCTTGTCCTTGTAAGAATGCGAGCGCTCGAGCAAGCCCATCGGCGCGACGGTGGATAGAATCCACGCCAGTTCGGTTACCTGCGGCACGTCCGATTGTCGGAAGAGCGCTGCGCGTTCTGGATCGAGGCCGCAAGCCAGGAAATCCAGCGCAACGCGGTGAATATTTTCACGCAGAGCTTTCGGATCGCGCACGCTGGTGAGCGCGTGATAATCGGCGATGAAATAAAACGCTTCTCCTTGCGCTTGCAGCGCGATAGCAGGCTGCATCATTCCGAAGTAATTGCCAATATGCAGTACGCCGCTCGGTTGAATGCCGGATAAAATACGCATGTCAATTTCAGATTTAAGATTTCAGATTTCAGATTGAAAGCGAATCCATACGCTCAAATCTGCAAATCTGAGGTCTGCAATCCGCAATTTGCATCGTTTCTTGCTCGCTAATTTTCAGCGCGCCCGCTAGATAAGCGCGAGATGCCCGCTCGTTCGAAGCCAATCTCCGTCGTTACCGGCGCCGCCGGTTTTTTGGGGTCGCACTTGACGGATCGCCTGTTGACGGAAGGTCATCGCGTTATCGCGATCGACAATCTGATCACGGGCAATACGGCCAATATCGGGCACCTGGCCGGAAACCAAAATTACCATTTCATTAAGCATAACGTTTCCAGTTTCATTTTCCTCCCTGAAGAAAAAATCGATTATGTTTTTCATTTTGCCTCGCCCGCGAGTCCGATCGACTATCTTGAATTGCCCAACATTAAAAGTCGGTGCGCTTGGTACGCACAATGCCCTTGGGCTGGCCAAGGCTAAAAGGGCCTCCTTCATTCTTGCATCGACTTCAGAAGCTTACGGCGACCCGCTCGTGCATCCGCAAAAGGAAGACTATTGGGGGAACGTCAATCCGATAGGGCCGCGGGGCGTTTACGATGAGGCGAAGCGGTTCGCCGAAGCGATGACGATGGCCTACCACCGTTATCACAAGATCGACACAAAAATTCTCCGCATCTTTAACACGTATGGTCCCCGGATGCGGCTGCAGGACGGGCGTGTTGTTCCTGCATTTATTAGCCAGGCGCTGGCGGGAAGGCCACTCACTGTCTTCGGTAATGGTTCACAGACGCGCTCGTTTTGCTACGTTTCCGACCTGATCGATGGGATTTTCAAACTGGCAACGAGCGATTTTCATGAGCCGGTCAACCTCGGCAATCCGCGCGAAATGACGATCAAGCAGTTTGCCGACGAGATCATTCGCATTACCGGGACAAAATCGACTATTGAATATAAGCCCTTACCCGAGGATGATCCGAAAGTGCGCCAGCCAGATATCTCGCGCGCGAAAAAAATTCTTGGCTGGGAACCGCGAGTCAGTTTCGAAGAGGGAATCACCCAAACGATCAAGTATTTTCGCGAATCGCTCAAGAGCGACTGAATTGATGGCGAAAATACACTCGAGAGCATTGAGCGGAACGCCGAACAACAAAGTGAAGATTTACAAGACGGCCGCGGGCCAAACCGAAAACGATATCCCGACCTCGCCCAGCACAGTATGCCCAGTATGTGGAGCAATCGCGGTGGAGGAGAAATGCAAGCTAGTTTGCCACAGCGATATTTGCCGAGGTCGGGTGCTTATGAATTGCTCGGAATTTTAGAACTGGAACGCGGGTGAGTTTTGAACGAGGAATCGCCCCGAACATTTTCACGCATCCCGCTGCGAAACTGAATGTTTCAATTATTAAGCAAGTATTATGAAAGCTAGCTCTTTGCTGGGCCTTTTTATTTTTTCGCTGCTCATCGCCTGTGCACAGATAGGCGCGGCGGCTGACTTCCAGATCACGAAAATCACCAAAAACCTGATTTCGACGCCGGAGTTTAGCTATGGAGGCGGGGGACAATATCGAATCAACCCGCGTGATCGCTGGCTCGAAGTGGAGGTTGAATTTATCGCAGCGCCAGACTGGACCGATGAGCTGACATTCAAATACTACATTCTCTTTAATGGAAACCTTCTGACCGGCGAAGTGACACACGTAAATATTCCCGCGGGCCGCGAGAACCGCTCAGTCATGTACGTCTCGCCACAGGCGCTTACACGATTCGGGGGCAACCGACCGGTTGCAGCGAATTCATTTCAAAACATCGCGGTGCAAATCGTACAGGGAGGCGCGGTGAAAGGCGAGCTCAGCCTTGCCCGTGCGCCGGCGCAATGGTTCGCCGCCCTGTCGCAGATTTCCGGTTTTGTTCTAAACAAGAACGAAACACCGTTCGCTCCCCTTTATTGGGACCGTTACGAGCAAATTAAAACGTCAGGCCGCTGATTCTCGATCGAATGGCCAGACCGACACGCCTCATCAGTCTTAACCTTGGCAGTCAGACCATCGGCTTGGCTGAATTTCGCGTCCAGCCGCACGGGGGCCTGGTATTGGCGGATTATCGCTTTCGGGACATTCCCGCCGATCCAACGGGAGAGGAAATGGCACGGGCGCAAATGCCCATTGCTTTACGCGAAATGATGAACGAACTGCAGATCAAACGGGGCCGCATCAACTACGCCGTCTCCGGACAATCAGTTTTCGCGCGTTTTGTCAAACTTCCAAAAGATCGAGAGAATCATTTCTTTCGAGGCGCAGCAAAATGTTCCTTTCCCGATCGACGAAGTCGTTTGGGATTACCAGCTCGTGGGAGGCGGGGGCGGCGAGCCAATTCAGGTCGTACTGGTTGCGATCAAAGTTGACTTGCTCGATCAGATCAACGGTGCGGTTGAGGAGACGGGGTTGCGCACGTCGATCGTCGATGTCGCGCCCATGGCGCTCTATAACGCGTTCCGCTACAATTATAGCGATCTGAGTGGCTGCTCCTTGCTCGTGGATATCGGAGCGCGCACGACAAATCTTCTCTTTATCGAGCCTGCAAAAATTTTCTCGCGAAGCATTCCAATTGGCGGTAGCTCGATTACCGCCGCAATTGCCAGGGAATTTGGCGAGCCATTCGCGGCGGCGGAATCTCGCAAGAAGCGTGACGGTTTTGTGAGCCTCGGAGGTGCGTATGCTGAACCAACAGACCCTGACGTTGCTCGGGTCTCGAAGGTGGCACGCAGCACAATGACGCGATTGCACGGGGAACTGATGCGTTCCATCAGCTATTATCGTGGGCAGCAGCAGGGAAATCCGCCCGAGCGCATTTTCCTATGCGGTGGCACCGCGGGCCTGCCTTATATGCGCGAGTTTTTTAACGAAAAACTCGAAGTGCCGATCGAATTTTTTAATCCGCTGCGCAACGTGACCGCGGCCGCGCCGGCGCCGGCGGCTGAGCTTGCGCGGTCCGCGCATTTGCTGGGTGAAGTAGTTGGGCTGGCGCTTCGGAGCGTAAGCAGTTGTCCGATGGAGTTGAACCTGCTCCCGCGAAGTGTGGTTCGGAAGCACGAATTAGACAGGCGCCGGCCATTTTTCATTATGGCGGCGGCTTGCTTCATTCTGGCTTTGCTTGGTTGGTCAGTTTACCACACGCGCGCCGCCCAAGTAACGCAGCAGACCAC
>QHOQ01000032.1 GCA_003219355.1 Verrucomicrobiota bacterium | reverse complement strand
CTGCGCGATCGTGTTGTCCGCGATATCATGACACCACGCGGCGAAGTGGTTTATCTCGACCTTAAAGATAGCTTCGAAACCAACGTCAAAAAGGCAATCGAATCGCGACACACGCGTTTCCCGCTTTGTCGAGAAAATCTCGATAACACGATCGGCCTCATTCACATCAAAGAACTCGTGCCCATGATGCGCGATCCGCATCCCGATCTCATGCGCATCAAACGCGAACTGATTCCAGTCCCGGAGATGATGTCGCTTGAGAAACTACTCAATCTCTTTCTCGGCAAACACGCCCATGTTGCCGTCGTTGTTGACGAATTCGGCGGCACGGTTGGCATGGTCACGCTCGAAAATGTGCTTGAGGAGTTAGTTGGCGACATTCAGGACGAGTTCGATTCTGAAAAGGAAGAATTTCGCAAGATCAATGAAAACGAGTTCACCGTTGACGGCGCTCTTGGGCTTTACGAGTTACGTGATGCCGCCGGATTGGATTTGGAAAGTGCCGACGTCAGTACCATCGGCGGCTACGTCATCCATTTGTTAGGCCACCTCCCGAAGCAGGGCGAGCAAGTAAAAATCGACGATTACTGCATAACGGTTTCGCAAACGGACGGACGCCGTATCGGCCAATTGCATTTCAAAAAAGTGAGCGAGTCGCCGGTCGAAGTGGCGACAAAAGCGGATGCTTCGCCCTGAATCCGCCATTACAACAAATGGATTTGATTGCGGAGACCCAGATTACTTGCCCGCATTGCGCGCAGGTTTTTCCGCTCGAAATCGACACATCTGAGTCCGAGCAAACGTTGATCGAAGATTGCACGGTCTGTTGTCGGCCGATCACGCTAACCATCCGCTGCCGGCCAGGTGCGATTGTCGATCTTAGCGAGTCAGCGGTCTAAGCCGTGCGCGGAAAGCGGGGCGCCGTCGCAACTGCCCGACCAGAGCTTCGATCGCACGGAGAGTGGGCGGACTAATGTGATGCTCCATTCCTTCCACGTCGTGATAGATCACTCGATCGTTGAGACCGAGCAGCCTCAGAAAATCAGTCAGGAGTTTGTGGCGGTGGGCAATATTGCGCGCCAGCTTTTCACCTGCGGTGGTTAGAACCAAGCCGCGATATTTTTCGTATTTGAGGAAGCCATCCGCGTCCAGGCGTTGCACCATGTTGGTGACACTGGCTTGGGAAATCTTCAGGGCGGAGGCGATATCGACGACGCGAGCGTAACCCTTGGAATTGATCAGTTCGAGTATTCGTTCGAGGTAATCCTCGACTGCTGAGGAACTGCCCAGCGCGGACGGAGGGTTTTTGCCTGGCATGGGCTAAAGAATAGAAAGGCGAGCGAAATAGTCAACCAAATAAATAATTGCCTATTGACAGAATCATATAATTATACAACTAAATTAGGCTGACCTAAATCACTGGAATTCATGGATCAATCTAACCGTATTGTGATGCCGGAGCCGGCAATCGGTTGGCGCAAGCGTGCGGGACAAGTCTCGCTGCCGGAAGTCCATCGCAGCATTGTCGTTCCTACAACTGCTTCGTTTTGGAGGAAGCTACTCGCTTTCTCCGGCCCAGGTTTTTTGGTCGCCGTCGGTTACATGGATCCTGGCAATTGGGCCACTGACTTATCAGGCGGGGCCCAGTTCGGTTATTCGCTTTTGGCTGTCGTCATGATCTCCAATTTAATGGCGATCATGCTTCAACATTTGTGCATCAAACTCGGAGTCGCGACGGGGCGCGATTTGGCCCAAGCCTGCCGCGACCATTATTCAACACCAACCGTGTGGTTTCTCTGGATTCTTTGTGAAATCGCCATCGCCGCCTGCGATCTGGCCGAAGTTGTCGGGTCGGCCATAGGCTTGCAGCTTCTTTTCGGAATTCCCCTGGTGTGGGGGTGCATCATTACGGCGCTGGATGTCCTGGCGGTGCTGTATCTCCAAACCAAAGGCTTCCGTTACATTGAAGCTCTCGTGATCACGTTGATTGCGACAATCGGGAGTTGTTTCGCCGCTGAGCTGATTTTTTCCAAGCCGGGCGTGACAGGCGTCCTGCTTGGATTCATTCCCGGCCCGCACATTGTCATGAATCAGGGAATGCTATACGTCAGTATTGGCATCATCGGAGCAACAGTGATGCCGCACAATCTCTACCTGCATTCGTCCATCGTGCAGACGCGGAAGTTCGAGCAGACGCCCGTGGGCAGACGCGAGGCGATCAAGTTCGCCACCATCGATTCGAGCGTTGCGCTCATGTTCGCCTTGTTTATCAATGGCGCAATCCTCGTGCTCGCGGCGGCTGCTTTCCATTGGTCCGGGCATCAGAACGTGGCGGAAATTCAGGATGCTTATAAGTTGCTCAGTCCGTTGCTCGGCGTGGGAGCAGCAAGCATTCTTTTTGCAGTGGCGTTACTCGCTTCGGGACAAAACTCGACCCTCACCGGCACGCTCGCGGGCCAGATTGTGATGGAAGGTTTTCTTAACTTTCGCATCACCCCATGGCTGCGCCGGCTAATCACGCGAGCGGTGGCGATCATTCCTGCGGTACTTGTGATCGGCATTTTTGGTGAAGGCAAAACCACGCAATTACTGGTGGCCAGCCAGGTGGTCTTGAGCATGCAACTCGGATTCGCCGTCTGGCCGCTGATGCGTTTTACCGACGAAAAGACGAAGATGGGTGAGTTTGCCAACAGGCTTTGGCTGAAAATTCTCGGCTGGACAGTCGCCGGCATTATCATTGTGCTTAACGTGAAGCTGCTGTTCGATACCTTTATGCCGGACGCGATCCTCAAAGCCATATACGGATTTCTCGGTTTGCCAGCTCCGACACAGTAAGCGGCGGCTATGTATCACCACATTCTCATCCCGCTCGAAAACAGTCCGGCCGATGAGACCATTCTCGCTCACATCAAACCGCTTGCGCGTATGACCGGCGCGAAGCTGCTCCTCGTCCACGTTTCCGACGGCTGGGTGGCGCGAAATTTCGATCAGCTTCAGCTCGCAGAAAGCGAGGAGATGAAACAGGACGGTGCCTACTTGGAAAAACGCAGCCGCCAGCTGGCGGGAGAAGGTTTCCCCTGCGACGCTGTGCTTGCGCTTGGCGAACCATCGGACGAGATCATCAAGCTCGCGCGCGAGAAAGATATCGATCTTATCGCAATGACCACTCATGGTCACCGCTTGATCGGTGATATTCTTCATGGCGCCACGGCAGACAAAGTACGGCACGAGGTGGACGTGCCGGTGTTGCTGCTAAAAGTGAAAAATTAGCCGACCGCGGAAAAGCTTCAAAGGCTCAACCCGCAGCTGCCGAACAACTGGCGAATTGATTTAACAGCAAGTCGGAGACTTGCTCTAACTCTTGCTACGTGAAAGTTCTCTTCCTCACTAACGAATATCCGCCGCACATTTACGGCGGTGCGGGCGTGCATGTAAGCTATCTTTCGCGCGAGTTGGCCAAGTCGATGCCGGTGGAAGTCCGTTGCTTCGGGGATCAAGATTTCGAAGAAGGAAATCTAAAAGTCAGAGGATTCGGCCTCGACACCAGCGATTTCACTTGTCCGAAGCCCTTACGATCCGCTTTCGGTGCCGTGCGTCGTTGCACCGATTTCAATACGACAAACATCGATGCCGATCTTGTCCATTGTCACACGTGGTACAGCCACTTCGGCGGTATTTTAGCGAAACTCAATTATGGGATTCCGCTGGTGATTACGGTTCACTCGCTCGAGCCATTGCGGCCGTGGAAACGGGAGCAACTCGGCGGCGGATATGATTTCTCGCTCTGGATCGAGAAAACCGCACTGGAAATGGCGAACGCGATCATCGCCGTTTCAGGCGAAACCAAATATGACATCGAGCGATTATTCGACGTCGATCCCAAGCGCGTGCGTGTAATCCATAACGGCATCGATCCCAAAGAGTATCGAAGAGTCGATTCAACCGAAGCGCTGGTTCGTTACGGCATTGATCCCGCTAAGCCGTATCTTCTTTTTGTCGGTCGTATCACGCGCCAAAAAGGAATCATGGATCTTGTCCGCGCCATCCCATTCATGGATCGGCAATTTCAAATCGTGCTTTGTGCCGCTGCTCCCGACACTCCTGAAATTGCGGAGGAAATGAAAAACGCAGTCGAGAAGGCGAGGATAAAGCGCTCCGATATCGTCTGGATCGATGAGATGGTGGATCGAAAAACGGCGACCGAACTTTATTCGCACGCGGCTGTGTTTTGCTGCCCATCCATCTACGAGCCATTTGGCATCATTAATTTGGAAGCGATGGCTTGTGAAACCCCGGTAGTGGCGAGTGCGGTCGGCGGCATCAAAGAAGTAGTTGTCGATGGAGAAACTGGATTTTTGGTTCCGCTTGAGCAGATGAAAGAGAGCCCGTTCGAGCCGACAAATCCTGAGAAGTTTGCGCGCGATCTCGCGACACGGATTAATCAGCTCATGGCCGATCCCAAGCTGCGCGAAAAATTTGGGAAAGCTGGACGCAAACGCGCCGAAGAAAAATTTAGCTGGTCTGCGATCGCGCAGAAAACAAAAGCTCTTTACGCGACTCTTCGGTAGCGGCCGTCTGTCGGCGCCGCACTGGTTCAACAGGGTATACTATAAGCGGATCTATGTTTGTTGATTGCATAAAAGTCTTCGCTCAGGCCGGCACCGGCGGGCGCGGCTGCGTTAGTTTTCGACGCGAAAAATTCGTGCCCAAAGGTGGACCTGACGGTGGTGACGGCGGACGTGGAGGCGACGTGGTTTTGCTGGCCGATCAGCACGTCGATAATCTCTCAAATCTTTTTTACGAACCAATCATCAAAGCGAAGAACGGCGGACATGGGCAAGGGAAGAAGATGCACGGACGTTCTGCGCCGGCGAAAATCGTGAAGGTGCCTGTGGGAACGATTGTTTACGAATCGCGGAATGCGGACCGCGGGTTGCGGAACGAAGAAGGCCGAGAACATCAATTATCGAACATCAAACATCAAACGCCCGACAAAGATGTAGTCAATGCGAGCGCCGAGCCATCAACCTCTACGCCACTTGTCGATCTTACGCATCACGGCCAGGAATTCGTGCTTTGTCGCGGCGGCGCGGGAGGGAAGGGTAATGTACATTTCAAGAGCTCGCGCAATCGCGCACCGCGCCAATACACGGAGGGCGAAGAAGGCGAGCAGGGACATTTTCTCTTCGAGCTGCGCACGATTGCGGATGCGGGTTTGGTTGGTTATCCAAACGCAGGCAAATCCACGCTTTTGCGTAGGCTTTCTGCTGCGCGTCCAAAAATTGCGTCATATCCGTTCACGACCCTGCATCCAATTATCGGCGTGGTTGAATTTCCCGGTTACCGTCGTGTGACCATTGCGGACATTCCGGGTTTAATCGAAGGCGCGCATCGTAATCTTGGTCTGGGACACGATTTTCTGCGGCACATTACTCGTTGCCGATTTTTGCTTTTTGTTGTCGATGTTGCAGGCAGCGAGGGGCGAAATCCAGTCGAAGACTTGCGAAATCTTCGCCGTGAAATTGATTTGTACGATGCGGCGCTGTCAAAACGTCCATGGTGCATAATCGCAAACAAGATGGATTTACCGGCGGCGCGAGAAAATCCAGAGACGTTGCAAAATTCATTCCCCACGGTGGAAGTGGCGCCGGTCTCTGCATCAACGGGCCAAGGGATCGAGGGCTTGAAAACAAAACTTGAAAAATTGGTGCTCAACAGCACAAGGTCGACGTCTTTGTTTCCAGAGGGAATGCAACCTCAGCACTCCGCTAACTAACAAGTAGACAAGGGACGCCGTTTAAGACAGACTCAGGACTTCTTTATGGCCAAGCGGGTTATAGCAAGTTATTGCTCGAGCTTTCTCAAGCCGGAGATGTTGCACATCTATCGGCAGGTAAAAGGGCTGCGCCGGGTCAAGACCTTTGTCATGACCAAGGAGCTGCAAAACGCAGAACGTTTCCCTTTTCCTGATATCGAAATTATTCCAAAGCAGCGCATGAATCTTTTGCGTCACGGATGGCTTAAATTCGTGAAACGGCGTCCGCCGGTTATTTACCGGGGAGAATATCAACTCCTGGCTTCGCTCTTGGAACGGCGCGGTGCCGATCTCATGCACATTTACTTTGGTCACACCGGCGTGCACCTGCTCCCGTTCATCGAACAGTGGGATAAGCCATGCGTGGTATCTTTTCATGGCGCTGATGTAGCCGTTAAAGAGGATATCGCGAATTACCCGGCAAAATTGCGACGTTTGTTCGAGGTTGTACCGCTAGTTTTCGCCCGTTCGCAATCACTTGCTGATCGGCTAAGCGAATTTGGCTGTCCCCCGGAAAAGCTGCGTATCAACCGCACAGGCGTTCCGTTGGATGAATTTCCATTCGTCGATCGCCAAGCTCCTCGAGATGGCCATTGGAGAATAATGCAAGCGTGTCGTTTGATCCCGAAAAAAGGGGTAGCGACGAGTTTGCGCGCGTTCGCAATTTTCAAAAAGGATCATCCACAGGCCAAATTCTATATTGCGGGAAAGGGCCCGCTACAGGCGGAATTAGAAATGCTCGCGGCCGGCCTAGGTATTTTCAAGGACGTTCACTTTATAGGATTTCTATCACAGTCGAAGCTGATGGAACTTTACGCGAGCTCTCACTTGTTTTTGCATCCGAGCGAAACGCCACCTGATGAAAATCAGGAAGGAGTCCCAAACTCCATTCTTGAAGCGATGGCGACCGGATTGCCGGTGGCAGCGACCCAGCATGGTGGAATCCCTGAAGCGGTCGAGCATCGACGCACCGGGTGGCTTGTCCCCGAGGAGGACCACGTCGCTTTAGCCAACGCCATGCAGGAAATCGCGCGTTCGCCTCGCGTCCTGACGGAGATGGGATTGCGCGCGCGCGAAGCAGTGATCAAGCGGTTTGAACAGGAAGCACAAATTGATCAGCTGGAATGGTTCTATGAAGAAGCGATCGTCCTGAATGGTGCCGCGGAGCCCGCGGAGGCCGAGCCGGTGACCCAACTCGCTCCTCAATTTGCCGAACAGGTGCCGGCAAAATAGCGGGCGGTTCGAGAATTTTGTTTGATCATCGAGGCAAAACGCGCTTTGATATGCGCGCAGAGCCTCATGGCTCTGGGGCTTCCGGCCTAGAAGATCATGGGCACGATGCCCGTGCTACCTTGCCACCAACCGAATGCTGTATTGTTTCTTTTCACGTCTATCATTGTCGATCTTCGCGCTGTTTTGCGGATGCGTTTTTGTAACATCCGCTTTTGGGGCTGAGGGGGAGCCCGCGGTGCCATTAAAGCCCGCGGAGCTGGTTCGCATCGGAAAGTTCGCGATTACAAACTCAATGCTGGTGACATGGATTGTCGCTGCGGCGATCATCGTTTTTGCCCAGCTAGCAACGCGAAAAATTCAAGCAGTCCCGAGCGGCGCTCAGAATTTTTGGGAATGGCTGGTAGAAAGCCTCTATAATTTTCTCGAGAGCATTATCGGACGCGACCTTGTCAGAAAAACCTTTTGGTTCTTTGCCACCATTTTTATTTTCATTTTATTTGTAAATTGGTTCGGGCTTATTCCCGGCGTGGGCACAATTGGGTGGGGACATCATGACGCGGGCGGTGTCTTCCATGTCGATCGACCGCTGCTGCGCGGAGGCAACGCCGATCTCAATATGACCACGGCAATGGCCGCGATCTTCTTTTTGCTTTGGATTATTTGGGCGATCCAGGCAAACGGAGTCGGGGGATTCCTGGTTCACATTTTCGGACCAAAGGGCGAGACGTCGGGGTTTTTGAAGGTGATCATGGTTGTCATCTTCTTCATGGTAGGCTGGCTCGAAGTTATTTCGATTTTGTTCCGGCCGGTTTCGCTCAGCTTCCGGCTTTTTGGAAATATTTATGCCGGTGAGAGCATTTTGGAGGCAATGTCAACGATGGTGCCCGCGCTTTCCTGGCTCATTCCAATTCCATTTTATTTTATGGAGGTGTTGGTGGGAGTCGTGCAGGCGCTCGTTTTTATGTTGTTGACGGCTGTTTTCACGCTTTTGATTGCACAACATCAACCGGGACACGAACCATAACCTTAAGGATTTCGGCGACTCGTCGCGATGAACTGCGGCGACCGCCAAAAAGAAACGAAACCAAAAATATGATACTACCATTACTGGCAGAGATGAGCGGAAGCATTCACGTGGGACTTGCAGCCATGGGCGCGGGCATTGGCGTTGGCCTGACCGGCTTGGGTGCGGCATCCGCAGTTGGGCGAAATCCGGGCGCAGCGACACCAATTCTAGTGCAGGCGATCCTGGCGATCGCTTTCACTGAGGCGATTGTTTTCTACGCGCTCTACCTTCTCCCTCACTAAGATTTCTCAGCGCGGAGGTCGCGCCTGAATTCGTGTTATGAATGTGATGATTGCTGCTACAAACGGAGGTTTTGCAGACATGCTGCACGACGTGGCGGACACCTTCGGCTGGAACCCCTGGTTGTTTCTATCCCAAGTCATCAGTTTTGCGATTGTCGCATTCCTTTTGCGACGGTTCGCTTACAAACCCATTCTTGGTGTGCTGGAAGAGCGCCGGCAGCGCATTGCGGAAGGATTATTGAACGCAGAGAAAATCAAGAAACAACTCGCCGAAGCGGAGCAACGACACGCGGAGATCCTAGCCAAGGCAAATGCTGAGGCGCAAAAAATGATCGATGAGGCGCGCGAAAGCAGCGCACACCTCGCCGAGCGCAAACAGCAGGAAGCGATTGCTGCGGCGGAGCAAATTATTACGAAAGCGCGCGAAACCAGCGCGATCGAGCATGAGCGCACCATGGAATCTCTAAAGCGCGAGCTCGGACGTCTTGTCGTCGACACAACTGCAAAGGTCACCGGCAAAGTGCTTACTTCCGAGGACCAACAGCGATTACAGGAGGAAACATCGCGTCAATTGGCCTGATGAAGATCAACAAGGAAATTCGCAGACTCTCGCGGGAAATGCTCAGGGCAAGCTTTACTGACGGGCAGCTCGATCACGGCCGGATCGCATCTCTCGTCGAATCACTCATCGCCCGAAAGCCCCGCAATTATATCGCCGTCTTGAAAAACTACCGGCGCCTCCTTCGACTGGAAGTGGAAAAACGCCATGCCAAGGTCGAGACAGCAAGCGAATTGGATTCGGGAGCGGGTGCGGCGCTCGTCGCGAACCTCAAGAAGAAATACGGTAATGACTTAGCAACAGAGTTCATCGTCAATCCTCAGCTGCTCGGCGGAATGCGCATTCAAGTCGGCAGTGACGTTTGGGACGGCACCGTACGGGGTCGGCTCGAACGCCTCCAGCAACAGCTTTAATCAATCAAAACCATGAGCAGCATACTCGAAGAGATCGAAACCAAAATCGAAGGACTAAGAACGTCAACAACAAGGAGCAACGTGGGCGTCGTGCGCGAAACGGGCGACGGGGTCGCGCGTATTGAAGGTCTTAGCGATGTAATGCTCAACGAGATGATCGAGTTTCCCAACGGAGTGTTTGGTCTGGTGGGCGCCATTCTGCTGGGTGAAAGCACAAAAGTCGCAGAGGGCGACGAAGTAAAAACCACCGGAAAGCTTTTACAGGTGCCAGTAGGCAAGGCGTTGCTCGGACGCGTTGTTAATACTCTGGGCCAGCCGTTGGATGGCAAAGGTCCGATCAAGACCGACTCATTTTATCCGCTCGAAAAAATCGCGCCGGGTGTGATTAAACGCCGCAGCGTCAGTCAACCGGTGCAAACCGGCATCATG
>QHOQ01000031.1 GCA_003219355.1 Verrucomicrobiota bacterium | reverse complement strand
TTTGATGAAAATCATTTGGCAAAGGTCCTCCTCAGCCGTTCGGCGCGGGCGATGCGCGCGCACCAATTTCGACACGAGCGGATAAAGCTGCCGGACCAATGCACGAGCCGCCTCATCATCATGCTGGAGCGCAGCTTTAACCAGCGCGCTTGCATTAGAATCATCCATGTAGTCAAGAGCGCATCCACACCAACACCTATGACCGGCACCGGCGCATTACGGTTACAAGTTCTTCAGCTGAATCGAGAAAACAAAAAATGTAACCGGCAAGATTCCTCCCCGGTCATTAGCTACAGAAGCGCAAGAAGCGCTTAAGCAAAATAACAAACTAAAACAACTATGAAACGAAACCTATTAACACTTGCGGCCGCGGGTGCCATCGCCCTCGGCGGCTTTGCCATGGTGCAGGCTCAACCCGGCCACGGCGCAGGCGGCGGATGGCATGGGCGCGGATTTGGACTTGAAGGATTAGTCAGCAAGCTAAACCTGACGTCCGATCAACAGGCAAAGGTCCAGCCGATCATTGATCAGGCGAAACCGCAAATCGTCGCGATCCATCAGGAGGCGATGCAGAAAATGAAGGCGATCATGGATAGCACTACGTCGCAGATTCGTCCGCTGCTGACGGCGGATCAGCAGACGAAGCTCGATGCCATTCAGAAGGCTCATCAAGACATGATGAACGCGCACAAAGAGCTTCACGACGCAACGCAGGAATAAGCTTCCTTTGATTCGGAGGGTGGAGCGGCGGCGATCGGGAACGGTCGCCGCCGTTTCTTTCCCTCACGAATCTAACTGGCCGCAACATCTGCCGATCCTCGCCTCCAACGGTCAAAGCGGCGGTTCGGATGGTTTATCGGTTTTATTTCTCCAGGAAAATAGAAACGTGATCAATCCCAATGCGGCCAATACCGCTGCGAGGGTGAATCCCGCCGTGGAAATTTCGGCGCGCGAGTGAAAGCTCTCCTTGAGTCGGCCAGCCATGCCGATCAGAAAAGACAAAAGAGCTATGTAGAAGGAAATTACGCTGATCGCCTTGCACGTTTCGGATGACATTTTCATCGCCAGAACTGTAGGGCGTCTGTGTCAGACGCCAACTCTAAATCGACGTTTCCTTCCAATTCGCGGACATCGAATTAAGCTGCGTGGATGCGGAAGGTAATTCAATGGATCTCTACATCAGTCCTTCTCGCGACTGTTGCACCGATCGCCAATTCCCAAATTGATCGCATCACGGGAAAGAATTTCGCCACCCGATCGGAAATCCTGGCGCGGCATGGGATGGTGTGCACGAGCGTACCGGAGGCCACTCAAGTCGGGCTCGATATTTTGAAACGCGGCGGGAGCGCTGTTGATGCGGCAATTGCCGCGAACGCTACGCTCGGATTGATGGAGCCCGTCTCAAACGGCGTCGGCGGCGATCTCTTCGCTATCGTTTACAGCGCGAAGAAAAATAAACTCTACGGACTCAACGGCAGCGGACGTTCACCGCTCGGTTTGAGTTACGATCAGATGAAAGCCGAGCTGGAAAAACTGCATCGTCAAACGATTCCACCGTTGGGCATGCTGCCGATCAGTGTACCGGGAACTGTGGACGCGTGGGCAGAGCTGCACAGCAAATTCGGCAAACTCAAATTGAGCGATGATCTCGCCCCGGCAATTCGTTACGCCGAAGAAGGTTTCCCGGTCACCGAGTTGATCGCCTACTACTGGTCCTTCGGTCCGCGCCTCTACAAAGGGTTGCCAGGCGCATTTTTGGAAACGTACACGCTCGATGGCAAAGGGCGCACACCGGCGAAGGGCGACATTTTCAAAAATCCGGCGCTTGCTAAAACGTTGCGGTTGATCGGCGAGAAAGGGCGTGATGCTTTTTATAAAGGTGAGATCGCAGACAAAATCGACGATTTCATGGGGGCCAATGGCGGCTTTCTACGGAAAACGGATTTCGAGAAGCATGCATCGACATGGGTCGATCCGGTCTCGACGAGTTATCGCGGCTACGATGTTTTTGAATTGCCGCCGAACGGTCAGGGCATCGCCACCCTCCAAATGTTGAACATCCTTGAGCGATTCGATTTGGGCGCCATGGGTCGCAATTCACCCGAGACGCTGCACGCGATGATCGAGGCGAAGAAAATCGCGTGGGCTGATCGTGCGAAATTTTATGCCGATCCCGCGTCTGCGAAAATTCCGCTCGCCGGTCTTCTTTCAAAGAGTTACGCAACCGAACGACGCAAGTTGATCGATCCAAACCGCGCGGCGAAAAAAGTCGAGTCCGGCAATCCGGCACTCGATCATGGCGACACAATTTACCTGTGCACGGCCGATGACGAAGGCAACATGGTCTCGCTCATTCAAAGCAATTACCGCGGGATGGGCAGCGGCATTGTCGTGCCCGGGCTGGGCTTCATGTTTCAAGATCGCGGCGAACTTTTCTCGATGGACCCGAATCACGCGAATGTTTATGCGCCGGGCAAACGCCCATTCCACACGATTATTCCAGGGTTCGTGATGAAGGATGGCAAACCATGGGAAGCGTTCGGCGTAATGGGTGGCGGCATGCAACCGCAAGGTCACGTCCAAGTTCTCACGAACCAGATCGATTTCGGTTTAAGCGTGCAGGAAGCCGGCGACGCCTCGCGCTGGCAACACGAAGGTGACAACGAACCGACTGGTGAAAAGATGACTGAGTCAGGCGGCTACGTCGAAGTTGAGAGCGGCATTCCTTACGAAACTGTGCGCGAACTGCGCAAAAAGGGACACGACGTTCGCTTCGACGTCGGCGGGTACGGCGGTTATCAGGCCGTCAAAGTCGAAATGCACGACGGCCAGCGCGTTTACGTCGGCGCGAGCGAATCACGCAAAGACGGCCAGGCGGCGGGATACTAGTTATCGCTATCGTTCCAAGCGAAAATCTTTCTTTGGCGAAATCGAATGCGGCGAGGAACTTCTAACTTCCCGATCGCGACACGGTACGTGGAATTTCGGCTGCCAGTGACCATGTTTTGGCTAATTCTTCGGTGATTTGAGTTCGGCGAGTTTTTCTTGAGCGCGATTGACATCGGATTTATGCGCGCTGCCGAGCCGAAGAAGCTTTTCTTGTCGACGGACGTTAGCTTCCGCGGCTTCGAGTTCTGCGCGTTCACGCTTTGCCGCGGCGATCTGCGCGGCTTCCGTTAATTGCGCAAGCGTTGCTTTCGCGGCCTCCAGTTCGTCTTTAGTGCTTTCGCCGGCTGCGACTTGAGATTCTTGCGCGGCAACTTCTTCTTTCGCGCGCGCAAGCTGTGCATTTGCAATGTCCGACTCGAGGCGAACAACTTTCAACGCACGTTGCTCCACCTCCACTTTCGCGAGAACGCCAATTTTCCAAAGATGTTCCGCGCCAGCCGCATTTCTCTTCGCGCGCTCCAATTGTTTTTCCAGACGCCCGACATCGCTATCCGGTGGTGCTGTGGAGAGCAATGGTTCCTCCGAAAGGTTTTCCTTCAATATCGGCGGCTCAATGTCGAACGAATCGGGCTCATTGGATTCGTTCTGTGGTAATTCATCCGCCGCGAACGCCGCAAGCGCCGTTGCGATGACTGTGACCAGCAGCACGAATATGCGGGTCATTACAGAAATTTATCATGAAATTTGCCGGGTCGACAGGTAATCCTGCATGGGGAAGATCGCACTTTCTTGCTCGACGGTTTAAGCCGCCGATCGAAATTGCAATTACCGGCATACCTGTGGCTAACTTTATTTGAGCGAGGCTATGAATTGCATTGGAAGACATCGACGGAGGACGAAAACGCTGTTGGCAGGAGCGGCATCACTTTTACCATCGGCCCGGATGGCAAAGCGACACAGGTTGTCGCGGAAAATCTCAATGTGCGCGACCAGGGAACCTTCAAGCGCGTTCTCGCTCAAAAGTAACAAGACAGCGCGTTCGCCTTGCTGACGAACCGTGCTATTTCTCTTTCGCGTCCGACCACGCGAAATCAATGACGACTCGGCCTAAAACATTTGCGCGCCGCAAATCAAAATCGAGAAGCGATGCGCCGAGTTTCGGTTTCACCGCATCGGAACTGCGCACACTGCGGGCGCTGAAGTCACCGGCCGGCATTCAGCGGTTCCTCGACCAATTGCCCTACAATCTCAGCTTCACTGCACGATCACCGCAAAGAGTTTTGTGCGATCGCACAGCCTCCTGCCTCGAGGGCGGAATTTTTGCCGCGGCCGCGCTCCGCGTTATCGGATTTCCACCACTGATTTTCGATTTGGAGGCCGAGCAGGATACCGACCATGTCGTCGCCATTTTTAAAGTTCGGGGACATTGGGGAGCGGTCGCGAAATCAAATTTTACGGGTTGTCGTTATCGCGAACCGGTTTACCGCAACCTTCGCGAACTAGCGATGAGTTATTTCAATGTCTACTTCAACCTGCGCGGCGAACGCACCCTGCGGCGATATTCACGTCCGGCGAATCTCACCCGCTTCGATCGCCTCGACTGGATGACAACGGAAAAACCGATCTGGTTCGTCGCCGAACATCTCTGCGAAGTTCCCCACATCCCGCTGCTCGCGCCAGCGATGGAAAAACGTCTCACGCGAGTCGATTCGCGGACGATCAAAGGCGAAATGGTCGGTCACAGAAAATAGCCCGCTCGATATTTCGGGCTGTCCCGGCGCTGTGACTAACGCGCCAAGGGCACTAATCCACGAAGAATTGGAACTGGTCCAGATTTCTTCTTCGCCTCTGCAGATTGCCCACATGTTCCCGAATGGCCTGTTCATAAGTCACACTGGGATCGAGCAAAAATTGTGCTCCCTGAATGATGTCGGGTATCCTGGCGCGCACCTTGTCATCTTTTTCTCGCGGCGGGCAATTCGCTGGTTGCACTCACAATCCATCCGCCATTGCGCAGGATACGAATCGCAATCGGGAATGACGGAATAAAATGGGATCCCATTAAACAAATATTCGGGCCATGGGCAACGAGAAAGGGCGAGCCAAGGCGTGCCAACAAACTGACCGATAAAGGCAAACCCGGTATGCGGCGCTAAGAGGATGTCGCATGCTGCGATTAGGGCGATCTGGTTCCACATTCCGATGTCAAAACAGTTGGTAACAAAAGGGAGGCGCCGGGCGAGCACATCGCTATCCTGCGTTGAAAGGCCTCTGGTGTGAATTTGCCCGGCCCGATTGAGCGATAATCCAGTGATATAGACGCGCAGATCGGGGAACTTATCGATCAGGGCCATAAGTATGTCACTCCAAACCTCGAGCGACGGGTTTTGCTGTGAGCCGCTGCTTCCACCGCCAGGAAGCACACAGATCGTTGGCCCATGATGGCGATACTGCTGGGCGAAGAGTTGTGCCTCAGCCGGAATGGGAAGGCTGAATCGTGGGTTTGCTGCATAAGGCAGCGGATCTTCCGGGCCGAGTAGTCCAGTCGTGTTCCATTTACCCTCCCAACCGCGTGAGAAGCCACTCCAGTCTGCAGCGCGGAGATACTTCCGGACAACCGCTTGCGTCGTAATCAATGCCTCTGCTCCGCGTCCTCCAATTGTTGGGTCTTGGACACCAATACGAGGATCGGTAACAATATAATCCCAAATCGGCGGGACTGCCTGAAGTGACGGAGCTTGCTGGGCCCGAGATTCAATTTCCGCGAAATCGATCGGATACACTGCTGTAATCCACGGACAAGCCTTGACCAATGTGCTCGGTGATGCCGCGTTAACCAGCAGGGAGATGTCGATTAGATCGTGATTCGCAGCATAATAGCCACGGGCGTGTTGCAACGCCTCAAGGAGATGACCAACCGGCCTATAAAAAGCCCAGTTGATAAGTAGTCTCTTTTTCATGGCTTATGCGACCGGCCTTCGGTTGTAATTTGGCGCTTGTGATCACGTGACGACTAATGATTATAGCGTGTTCTTGAGCGTGAGCAGGGTGCGGTCTTCCCCGCGAATTCGAACACGATATCAATCTTTGCCGCTCAAAAACGATCGCTCGCACGATCTCTTCTTCGAATAAACCACGACATGAGCGTACAAGTTTTTGGATGTAATCACGTCGCGATCGAAGTGGACGATATTAGGAAGGCGGTCGCGTTTTACCAAGACGTTTTCAATCTGGAAAAACTCGACAGCGGTGAAGGTGATGCGTTTTTCAAGCTCGGCGAGCACCAATTCCTAGCCATCTTCGAGGTAAAGAAGTTGCATCCCGGAGGAATGCGGCATTTCGGAATCATGGTGCGCGACGAACAGCAACTCGCCGAGGTGCGCAAAAAAATAACTGGCAAATACAAATTAAAACTTAAGCCGCCGTTCGGCTGCGATTTCCACGATCCGTGGGGCAACCGCATTCAGGTCGTCGATCTCCATGACGAATCGCTGATTTGGCTCTTGCCTTATCGCGAAGTGCAAAAGGCCGGGATCAAATTTAAGGAACACTGAGTCATGCAGCTCGTTCTCGAGCGATGCACGATTCGTGACTGGCGACTGGATGACGCGGCCTTGCTCGCGAAACACGCAAACAACTTACGCGAACAATCCCGCTTCTGCGCGCGTTCTGGAAAAAAGCAGCTTTGTGTTGGAGGGGCGACTTAAGAACAATGCGTTTAAGGACGGAAAACTTTTGGATTCACTTCTTTACGCCAAAACAAGAGACCGCATCCCTTTCGCTTAGCATTGGCATCGCGTACCGTTGCGACGATGAGCATGCTCGAGGGCAAAAACATTTTGATCACGGGTGGATCGCAGGGGCTAGGACGAGCGATGGCGCTGCGATTTGCGCGTGAAGGCGCGGCCGGACTTTCTCTCGTCGCGCGACACGGCGACCAATTGAACGCCGTTCGCGAAGAACTGCGTAAACTCGCGCCGAAAATCGACAGTGTCATCATCGAAGCAGACGTGAGCAAACCGCGCGATATCGAGCGGATCGTGGCGACGACCCTCGCCCAATTCAAAGGCCATCTCGACGTGCTGGTGAACAACGCATCGACCATTGGGCCATCGCCAATGCCGAACCTGCTTGATTATCCGGTGGAAGATTTTCGCCAAGTCCTCGATACGAATTTGATCGGACCATTTCTGCTGATAAAAAATGCGCTGCCAGCGATGACCGAGCGCGGTGGCTCAATCATTAACGTGACAAGTGATGCCGGTCAGATTGGTTATCCGGGCTGGGGCGCATACGGCATTTCCAAATTTGGCCTTGAAGGCATGTCGCAGACGTGGGCGTCGGAACTCGAAGAAAGCGGCGTGCGCGTTAACTGGGTCGATCCGGGGAGCATGAACACCGCGATGCATCGTGCCGCCGAGCCAGAGGAAGATCCATCGGAGTGGGCGAATCCCGCCGGCGTAACCGATGTTTTTGTTTTCCTGGCTTCCGACGAATCGAAAGGCGTGACAGGCAAACGTTTCCAAGCGCAGGAAGATTGGAAAGCTACCTTATCAAAATAAATGGCCGCGCCATTTACTTTCACGTTGCCGCCCGAACTAAGCGCGAAGGAACCGCCGGAACGCCGCGGCATTCGGCGAGATCAGGTGCGATTACTCGTAATCGAGCGCGCGACCGGAAAGATCGAGCACACCCGTTTTGACAAGATCGACAATTACCTGCGACAAAACGACCTGCTTGTCTTCAATTCGAGCCGTACGCTCCCCGCTTCAATGCGAGGATGCGATTGTAGTGCGGCGCATGGCCCTTGCATGGAAGTAAGGTTAGCAGAGCATTTGCCGGACGATTCCTGGCTGGCGCTGTTGCTTTGCGAACAGGGCGATCCGTTTGGCTGCGGGCTGCGCGCCGGGATGCAAATCGAATTCTCGGAAGGACTCAACGCTGCCGTGCTGGCGCGCGATCTGAACATTCCACGTCTTTGGAGATTGCGCTTTTCGATCACCGGGACCGAGCTTGTCGACCTTATCTACCGGCTTGGAAAACCGATTCGCTATGAATACGTCTCGGCGCCGTGGGACCTTGATTATTACCAAACCGTTTACGCGAAAGAGCCCGGCTCGGCCGAGATGCCCTCGGCCGGGCGCGCGTTTACCTGGAAATTGCTGTTTGACCTAAAGCGGCGCGGTATCGACAGCGCCTACATCGTTTTACACACTGGACTTTCTTCTTACATGGACGACGAACTTGATCGCGCCCATCCCGCTTCAGAGGAGGAATATTTCGTCAGTCGAATTACCGCCCAGAAGGTCAATTCGACGCGTGAAAATGGCGGACGCATTATCGCAGTCGGCACGACTGTCGTGCGCGCGCTGGAATCAGTTGCTGATTTGGATGGCTGCGTAGGTGAAAAGCAGGGCTACACGCGATTAAAAATCAACGGTCAACATCGCTTGAAAGTGGTCAATGGATTGCTTACCGGTTTGCACGAGCCGGAAGCAGGTCATCTCGATTTGCTGAGCGCGTTTTTGCCCGCCGAACAAATTCATGCGGCCTACGAAGAAGCGGTTGCGAGAAGATATCTCTGGCACGAGTTCGGCGATCTGAACCTGATTTTGTGACGAACGGCGGAGTGACAGCGGCCGGCCATTGCTGAGCGTTATCTGGCGCTGGCGCCATACATTACGCCGACTTCGCCGTGAACTTCGTGGCGGCTCTCCGGTTCGCGAATGATGGAATTTGCATCGGTTTGCGCGGCTTGTTTCGTTGCACAGCCAGAAAGCAGCGACCAAGACGCAACGAGAGTTACAAATAGCCGGGCAAACATTTCGCTATCTCTAACTCGTCGACATGCAAGTCAAACGCGGCAGCCGGATTTCCTCAACATCGTGGGCGATCTTCTGGATCCCGAGTGTAGTGAAAGAGCCCGTCCTGACCGGTCCCTGATTGGCACTCGCCTCAGAATGGGTTAAAGAATGCGCCGGCGCGGCTGTCGCCAATGTATTTTCTCTCAAATGATTTCCTTTATTGTCCCCGCTTACAACGAGGAGCTGGAGCTTTCGTCGACAATTGCGGCGATTCATGCTGCGATTTCTGAGGCGGGGCAAGCGTACGAAATCATCGTGGTCGATGATGCATCGACTGATGCGACTATCGAAGTTGCGACGCAGGCGGGTGGACGGGTCATCTCGATCAACCGGCGGCAAATCGCAGCGGCCCGCAACGCTGGTGCACACGTGGCGCAGGGCGAAAAATTGTTCTTTGTTGATGCCGACACCCGGATCCACCGGAAGCACATTGACGAGGCAATCGCCGCTCTCGAAGCCGGCTATGCGGGCGGCAGCGCGCGCGTGATAGTCGATGGGATCATTCCGGTCTGGGGTCGCATTTTCGTGCGGGCGTTCTGCACTGTTTATTTTGCGCTCAATCTCGGCGCGGGCGCATTTCTTTTCACCACCCGTCGCAATTTCGATGCGATTGGCGGGTTTGATGAGCAATATTTTATTGGCGAAGAAGTGTATTTCAGTCTCGCGCTGCGAAAACTTGGCCGTTTCAAAGTGTTGCGCGAACCGATTGTAACTTCAGGCCGAAAATTGCGCATGTATTCAGCGAGGCACGTGTTGGCACGTTCGTTGTCGATCATTATCCGCGGCCCGAGCGCCGCGCGTTCGCGAGACAAACTCGCATTGTGGTACAATGGCAAACGCGAAATCCACACCGCAAATAATAGGCAGGACCGGCGCGCCTCCCGCCCGATTGCGTCTTAGTCAGCGCGTACGTGGGAGTCTGAACCGCTACAACGGTCATGTTAACAAAAAAGGTTTTCCTAATCATGGGCTGCCAGCGCAGCGGGTCGACTCTGCTGGAATCGGTCTTTAACGCTCATCCGCAGGTTCACGTTGTCGGAGAAGAACAGGGCGAAGCTTATCGGTATTTCGCGGAGCCCGCCAGGCTCAACGGGTTGCCAAAGGAGTCGGTGTGCCTACGCATCCCGGCGGCAACACACCGGATTAAGCACGCCATCGAAAAGTTTGCCGGGGCACGGATCCTTTTCACCTTGCGCGACCCACGCGATGTAGTGGTCTCGATGCGCAAACTAGAGGTTCGAAAGGAGTTGGACGACCCGATAGATACATGGTTGGTCGTTTATGGCCACAATGAAATTCGCAAATGCATCGCTAACCTGGCTGAACCTGAAAGACTGGAAGAAAAACTTCGCTCGCTATATGAGCAAACAAAAGACCTAAATGACCCGCGCTTTGGTGGGTTCTGCTGGATGGTGAAAAACCGTTTCATTCCGCACTACTCGCGCTCAATTTTGCCAACTAAAATTGTGCGCTATGAAGTCCTGATCGCCAATCCGGAGCCATATTTGCGTCAGGTCTGCCAGTTCCTTGACCTGGAATGGAGCGATCATTTGCTGGAGCATGAAAAATACAGCAGCGGCCAGTGGGGCGGAACAAACAAAGGTGAAGCAATTCATCAGCGCTCGCTCCATGTTTACAAAACGTATCTGAGCATAGACGAACGGCGCGCCATTTATTCAGTCATTGGACCCGACATGGACCTGATGGGTTACGTTGAACTCTTCGACTGACACAGGAACTGTGATCGAATTTGGAAAATTAAGTGCGATGTGTGTACATGGCGCAATTAACTCACCTGGAGCTGAAATCTCGCTTTCGTATACGAAAGCTTTCGGAACTCGAACTGACTCGGGGACATTCGACGCTCCAATGTTCCGTGACGAACAGTTGCTAAAGTGTATTCTTCGTCTACAATAGCCCTTCGCTTATGGCAGAGAGCACGGCAACGTTGAACCTCAAGGAGTTCCAACTGCATGACAAAGATACCGGTAGCGCAGATATGCAGGTCGCACTTCTGACGCGCCGGATCGAGCATTTGACCGAACACCTGAAGAGCAACGCCAAAGATCACGCCTCGCGTCGCGGCCTTCTCAAGATGGTCGCACAACGCCGGAGTTTGCTCGATTATTTGAACAGATCGCAAGCCGATCGCTATAAAAAGCTGATCGACAAGCTGAACCTGCGCAAATAACCGCGTCGATCTTTGAGAAAGCTCGCGTCCAACTGTTTGTCTGCTCAAAGTCGAAGATAACTAGAAACACAACAGAATCAGCGGTCCAGGCCGAACGAATCACCTTGGATTTTAGGTTTTAGCCCCGAGAAGCATTCGGAGTTAAAACCTACAGTCAGGGTGACCGGCCTGGAACTCGCACATCCAGGAAGGTAAAATGCAACAGAAGGTCACGGCCCAAATTGGGGCTACTCACATCTCTATCGAAACCGGCAAAATCGCCAGGCTCGCCGACGGCGCGGTCGTCGTTTCATGCGGCGACACCATGGTGCTGGCCAGCGCGGTCTCAGCCACAATTATCAAGGAAGGTCAGGATTATTTTCCACTCACGGTCGATTATCGCGAAAAAGCCGCTGCGGCGGGAAAGTTCCCGGGGGGCTATTTCAAGCGCGAAGGACGGCCGACGGAAAAGGAAACGCTCACTTCACGCATGATCGATCGGCCGCTCCGTCCCCTCTTTCCGCAGGGATATTTTTACGATACCCAGGTCATCTCGATCCTGCTGAGCGCGGATGGCGAAAACGATCCCGACATTCTCGCCATTAACGGCGCCTCGGCGGCGCTTTGTGTTTCCGACATTCCGTTCGCCGGGCCGATCGGCGCGGTTCGGGTCGGTCGCCTCAACGGTCAGTTCGTCGCCAATCCAACGCACACCGAACGGGAACAAAGCGATCTCGATCTGATCTACGTCGGCACGGAAAACGACGTCCTCATGATCGAAGGCGCGGCCAAGGAACTCCCCGAAGCTGATTTCGTGAAGGCGCTTGAGTTTGCGCATGGACATGCGCGCGAGATGATCCGGATCCAAAAAGAGCTCGCGTCGCAAGCGGGCAAACCGAAGCGCGCGATGCCGTTGCTGCTGGTAAATGAGGACCTGCTGGAGATTGCTTATCGAGTCGCGGGCGATAGGATTGAAGGCGCGCTTTACACCAGCGGCAAAGTCGCGCGGACGAAAGCAATTGATGCGCTGCGCGAAGAAGTAAAGATCTCGATCCTGGAAAAATATCCCGAGGCCGACAAATTTTCGATTTCACAAGCATTCGACTACGTCCAGAAGAAAGCATTCCGCGTTAGCGTTCTGGATAAGCAGAGACGCGTTGATGGGCGCAACTATCAAGAATTGCGTCCAATTTCGTGCGAGGTCGGCGTTCTGCCGCGCGCGCATGGTTCGGCAATTTTCCAGCGCGGTGAAACGCAGGCACTCGCCCTGGCAACGCTCGCGCCGATTGAAGAGGCGCAGATGATCGACGCCTATGGCGGTGGGGAACAATCGAAGCGGTTCATTTTGCACTACAACTTTCCGCCATTCAGCGTCGGCGAAACGGGGCGGACGGGCGGGCCTGGGCGGCGCGAGATCGGTCACGGTGCGCTGGCGGAGCGTTCGCTTGAACCGGTAGTGCCGGGTGAAAACGATTTTCGCTACGCCATTCGCATCTCCAGCGAGATTATGGAATCAAACGGATCGACATCCATGGCGAGCGTTTGCGGCGGTATGCTTGCATTGATGGATGCCGGTGTCCCGGTGAAAAGACCGGTCGCGGGAATTTCTGTCGGTCTCGTGACTGAGCACTGCGAAGATCGACAACTGAAACGTTACGAATTGCTTACCGACATCATCGGTTCCGAAGATCATTTCGGCGACATGGATTTCAAGCTTTGTGGAACGGACGCGGGCGTCACCGGTTATCAGCTCGATTTGAAACTTCCGGGCATCAGCCACAAAATCATGACCGAAGCGATCCAGCGCGCCAAAGAAGCGCGCACGAAAATTCTCGACATCATGCGCAGCGCACTGGACAAGCCGCGGCCAGAATTATCGAAATACGCGCCACGCATCGAGACAATCAAAATTAATCCGGAGAAAATCGGCGCGCTCATCGGGCCGGGCGGCAAAACGATCAAGGGCATCGTCGCCGAGACCGGCGCCGAAATTAACATCGAAGACGACGGCTCGGTGCACATCTACGCGACCAGCGGCGAGAGCATGGCGCGCGCGAAAGAAATCATCGGTGGGATGACGCGGGAGATCGAGATCGGCCAAACGTATCAGGGGCGCGTGGTTTCAGTGAAGGAGTTCGGCGCGTTTGTGGAAATTTTCCCCGGCAGAGATGGTCTCGTGCACATCTCCGAGCTGGCGGATTTCCGCGTCAAACGAACGGAAGACGTCGCTAAGGTTGGCGACATGATCTGGGTCAAGTGCATTGGAATCGATGACAAGGGGCGGGTGAAGCTTTCACGGAAAGCCGCGCTCAAAGAACGCGCCGAAGCCGAAACGGGTCAGCCCGTTCCCGTTGAAGTGCACGAGCGCTGATTGCTGGTTGTAGCCGGGATCGTTGATCCGGGCGACACGTAACGCACAGCGCAGTTGACAACGTCGGCTAGGAGTGAAGTTAACAGACGACGCACGATATGACTACGCCCGCTCGAGTTTCGTACGGTGTGCTCGGTCTCACATTAGTGCTGGCGGGAGTTCTGCATCTCGGAGTGCCGCTGCTGGTCGTCTTGTTTTCTTATCTCGCCTTGCGCCAGATCTACTCTCTAACGAAAAGAAAGTGGCTCGCTTTGGTCTCGTTCATCGTGGTTGTGTTGGGAATTGCGGCGGCGGCGGTCTTTTTCACCCGCGCTGCCATTCTGGCCTTGCCCGATGTAGCCGATACATCAATTCCTTCCGCCAGCGCGTGGGCCCAGCGACGCCAGATCGAATTGCCATTCACCGATTTTGAGAGTCTGCGAGCGGTCGTGATCGACACCCTTCAGCAGGAAGCACATTACCTGCGAAACGTCGCGCATTTCGCCGGCAGTACCACCGCCGCGTTGGTTTTTAGTATTATCGGAATTGTCGCGGCAGCGAGCCTCTTTTTTAAAGCCGTCCTCGATCCTCATCGCGCCACGCACCCGGTGAAAAATAATCTCTATTCCATTTGTTGCGACGAAGTCTCGACCCGCTTCCGCGATTTTTATCGCAGTTTCGCTACCGTGATGGGCGCCCAGATTACGATTTCGCTAATCAACACCGCGTTGACCGGGCTGTTTGTAGTAGTCATTCGGATGCCGCACGCGCCGCTCCTTATTGCGATCACATTTCTCTGCGGCCTGGTGCCGATTGTCGGAAACCTGGTGAGTAATACCATTATCGTTTTCGTTGCGTTAACTGTTTCCCTGAAGCTTGCGATCGCAGCTCTGGTATTCCTGGTTGTGATTCACAAGCTCGAATATTTTCTAAACAGCAAAATCATCGGCGAACGGATTCGGAATCCGGTTTGGCTGACGTTGATCGCGCTGATCATTGGCGAAAGACTCATGGGAATCCCCGGGCTGATTCTTGCGCCCGTTGTATTAAATTATCTGCGCGTGGAAATGCTGACAGTGGAA
>QHOQ01000030.1 GCA_003219355.1 Verrucomicrobiota bacterium | reverse complement strand
AATGGCAACGCCAAATATCACGCCAACTATCAGGGTGAATCTTGAGCGCATCTCTTGTTCCTAATTAGCCAAACATACAATGCCCCGAGCGCGTAACACAGAGATCTCGCGGGTTTGGTGGAGTGGGCCTCCAGCTTGCGTCACGCGTCAACGCGGCGGGATCCCCGGCGCGTCCGACTCCCCAGCGATGGCTGCGTTGTGCGAGCGGCCGAGTGCAAGAGCGAGGAGTTTCGGGGAAATGGCTTTACCTTAATAATTGCCAACGTGTTCCATATCCGATAGGAACGCGGCGCGCTTATGACTTCGGTAAAGACTTGGCCCGGTTTTCCGTATCCACTTGGCGCGACGTGGCTGGGCAACGGCGTGAACTTTGCGCTTTTCTCGGAGGCTGCCACATCAGTTGATCTTTGCCTCTTCGATAATATCGACGCGCTCCAGGAAAATGCTCGAATTCCAGTGACCGAACATACCGATCAGGTCTGGCATGTGTTCTTGCCCGATGTGCGACCGGGTCAATTGTACGGTTTTCGCGTTTCAGGTCCGTACGAGCCGGAACGTGGCTTGCGATTCAACAGTTCCAAACTTCTTCTCGATCCATACGCGAAAGCAATCGCGGGGGAAGTAAATTGGGCGGACGAAATGTTTGGCTACATCGTCGGCGGCAAAGACGAAGATTTGACCCAAGACTTCCGCGATGACGCGTGGGGCGTTCCAAAGTCGGTCGTGATCGACAACGCTTTCGATTGGCAGGGCGACAGGAAACCTGGCACCCCATTGCACAGCTCTGTGATCTATGAGGTGCATGTCAAAGGCTTCAGCAAGCTCTGGCCGAACGGGCCTGAAGAATTGCGCGGCACTTACGCGGGGCTCGGCAGCGCGGCGGCGATCGATTACTTGGCGAAGCTCGGCGTGACGGCAGTCGAGCTATTGCCGGTGCATGCGCACATCGACGATAAAGTTTTGGTTGATCGCGGGCTAAAGAATTACTGGGGTTACAACACGATCGGATTTTTCGCGCCACACGCAGCCTATTCGAGCAGCGGCCAAATGGGCGAACAAGTCTCGGAGTTCAAATCGATGGTGCGCAGCCTCCATGCCGCCGGCATCGAAGTAATTCTCGACGTCGTTTATAATCACACCGCGGAAGGGAATCAACTCGGGCCGACGCTATGCTTCCGCGGGATCGATAATCCCGCTTATTACAGATTGCACCCCGATGATCCGCGTTTCTATCTGGATTTTACCGGCACGGGCAACACCTTTAACCTGCTGCATCCACGCGCGTTGCAACTGGTGATGGACAGCTTGCGCTACTGGATTCTCGAGATGCATGTCGACGGATTTCGGTTCGATCTGGCTTCGACCCTGGCGCGTGATCACGAAGGCGTGAACAAACTGCACGCCTTCTTTGAAATCATTCATCAGGACCCAGTCCTCTCGCAGGTCAAACTAATCGCAGAACCGTGGGATGTAGGCGAAGGCGGCTATCAAGTCGGAAATTTTCCTGTGCTCTGGGCGGAATGGAACGGCAAATATCGCGATACCATGCGCGGTTTTTGGAAAGGTGACGAGGGTCGCGTTGGCGAAATGGCTTACCGGCTCGCCGGCAGTCCCGATCTTTATCAGCATAGCGGGCGCCGCCCTTATGCCAGCATCAATTTCGTCACTGCGCACGACGGTTTCACGTTGACCGACCTGGTTAGTTATAATGAGAAGCACAACGAGCTGAACGGCGACAAGAACAGCGACGGCGACAACAATAATCAATCTTGGAATTGCGGCGTGGAAGGTCCAAGCGGCGACCCGGAAATCAACAAACTGCGCGAGCGTCAGCGTCGGAATTTCCTGACCACACTTTTTCTGTCCCAGGGTGTGCCGATGTTAAACGGTGGGGACGAGTGGGGCAGATCGCAAAGCGGCAACAATAACGCCTACTGCCAGGACAATGAGATCAGTTGGTTCAATTGGGAGCGGAACGAGAAACAGAATCAATTGCTCGAGTTTACGCGAAGGTTGATTCAGCTCCGGAAGGAGCATCCGGTCTTTCGTCGTCCGAAATTTTTCCAAGGGCGACGGATTCGAGGTTCTGAAATCCGGGATGTGATGTGGTTTAATCCGGGAGGCAGCGAAATGAGCGAGGAAGAATGGGCGTCTCCGTTCGTTCGTTGTCTCGGCATGCTTTTGAGCGGCGATACGATGGATGTGCTCAATTTTGAAGGTGAGCCGATTCGTGACGACACATTTTTATTGCTGATCAATGCCCATTATGAGCCGGTCCCCTTTGTGCTGCCGGGACAGGAACAGATCGAGTGGCAACTGATCCTCGACACGATGCACGCCGAAGGTTTTTTGACGGAGGAGAGAAAATTCGCCTCCGGTGACGATCTCGATCTCGGCGGCCGCGCCACATGTTTGCTTCGACTGGTCAGTGGCGCGCAATCTCAAGCCCGGGAGGAATCTTGGAAAAAACGTCATGTCGAGTTTCCCGCGCTGAGTGCAGAGCAAGAACGAGCGCGCGGAAAATAGTTTGCGCAATTAAGATCGACATAAAAATTCAGCGCGATCTTGTTGCGAAAAACGAATCAGTTGTAGAGTGTGATGCGCGCGTTTTCGTGCCCGGCCAATCTTGATCGTTGATTCGCTATGACACCGAGTTCTCTCATCATCGTCACTGATCGCGGCAGTTTAAAAGCATATCGGGTGAATGAGACGCCGACGCGCGGGCCGAGCCTGCAATTGGTGCAAGCTTTCAATATCACCGATGCGCACGGGAAACTGGTCGATAAGGTAAGTGACCTTGCCGGACGGTTTCCGGTGAGCGACGGCGCGGGTGGGCGACATGCAAATTCCATCGCGGAACGGACGCAGCTGGAAACCGAAACCGACCGACGTATTCACAAACAGCTTGCCGATCAAATTGCAAAGATTGTGACAAGCGATGGGGTCGAAGGCTGGTCGTTCGCCGCGCCGGCGGAAATTCATTCGGCCATTGTCGATCTATTGCCGAGAAAGGTCCGCGACCGGATTGTCGAGCATGTAAAATCCGATCTGGTCAAAACTGAACCCTCAAAATTGCCGTCGCACTTTCGTTCGCTCCAGGAAATCTGAAGATGCTTGATTCTCGATGGTGGATGCTGAATCGCAGCATCGGTCTTATCCAGCATCAAGTATCCGGTATCGGGGCCGCCGAACATTTCGCTTCGCTCAACGGCGGAGAGAGCGTTAGTATCTAATTAATCATGCAACTGCCTGTTAAGATCAGTTATCGGGGTCTGGAAAAATCCGACCAGATCGACAATCTCGTATTGGACAAAGCCGCGCGGCTGGAAAAATTCTGCGATCACATTAACCGCTGTGATGTGGCGATCGAACAACCGAACCACACCCATCACAAAGGAAATCAATACCGTGTTCGCATTGACGTGACGGTTTCGCGCGGTCACGAGCTCGTCGCCGACGAACAACAGAAAGACAACGGCACCCACGATCCGCTTAACAAAGTGATCCACGACGCCTTTAAAACGATGGAGCGCCAGTTGCGTCACCTCGTTGACGTCCAACGGCGCGAAGTGAAAACGCATGCCGACTCACGTTCGCCGAAATAGGCCGAACTTATACATTGGGCAATGGAGGCTGTAGCGCTTGGTTAGACGGTTGGCGTGGATTGCTCATCAGACGCCGCAAAAGGAGCAGAACGAATCCAGTGACGAAACCTAGCTGGCAACTCCACCGACGGCATCACATACGGACCAATGCCTCCAGCAAAGTCCGAGGCTGATCATAAGGGACGCAAGCATTAAAGAGACACCGATCACGGCTCCCATCTAACGAGACGGAGCTGAGCTACCGTGGCGGCGGCGAGCGTTGCAGACATCGAGAACTGTTTCGTAAAATCAAAGGTGGACTTCACAGCGGCTAGCGGTTGGCTCCAGCGATTGGTTAGGCGTTCGCTGCGGCCTGCTCCTTCCATTTTTGAGCGTTCACGCCCACTATGAGTAGCCACAGCATCAGCGATATTTCTCCGATACTCGCGACAACCTGGTTATACGGTGAGACGTAGCGGGCGAGTGGCGGCCAAGCAAATGTCACCCAGCACAACCCGGAGAGCGCCTCCAGCAGTCCGATGATCCGCGGCATGAACCGCGACTTAGCAATCAGATAGCCGATCAGCACGCACCAGACTCCAAAAAACGCGAGATACGTATTAAAAGCTCGACCGCTTAAGCGCAGCAAAATGAAGGCCAGCGCATTCATCTGTTCGGGACTAAGTGCGGTAGGCGCTTGTCCCTCTTGCAAGATGATCAGCGGGGCGGCTTGTAAAATGTTGCTGAATCCTTGCAAAGCGATTGCCACCGCTGCGAATAACACCGCCAGTAGCGAGATACTCCTGCTCACCGGCTTAAACAACTGATAGAAGAGGTAACTCCACGCGATATGAAATCCGATGCCCAAGAGCCCGGCGAGGATCGACAATCGAAATAATTGCTCATGGGCGCGAACATTGGCGAGCGTAGCCGCGGCGTCCGAAACAACGATGAGCATCCCTGGAACCATCACCATGCCAAACCCTGATGTAAGCGCCTCAAGTAGCTCGAAGAGACCGGCTATACGGGCCTTCATGCGCGGCGACACCTCTTGAATCGCTGCCATTATTTCATCTTCTCCAAGTTTCGTTCAATACGCCTAAGGAGAATTAGGCTGAATAAATCGATCTAATGCGGCGAATCTCACGAGGAGACGCGCAGAAAATTTACGCGGGCGCGCCGCCGAGTGCGCCGGGGAGAGGCGGCGTGACATCGGGCGCGGCGACGACCTGCTTGGGCGGTTTTTCCGGCGGCATTTTTTGACCATCCGGGGGCGTTCCTCTGCCTGGCGGATTTATCAAGCGGCCGTGCTCGACGATTTCTTTAATTTGCGACCCATCGAGCGTCTCGTATTCAAGCAACGCCTTTGCGATGACCTCCAGCTGGTCGCGATGGGCGATGAGGGTTTGTTTCGCCAGTTGATAGGCTTCATCGAGTAGCCTGCGCACTTCCTGATCGATTTGCTCCGCTGTCGCTTCGCTATAATCGCGAGCGCGCGAAATATCGCGACCAAGGAACACGTAATCTTCATGGTCGCCGTACTCGACCATGCCCATTTTTTCGCTCATGCCCCATTCACAGACCATGCGGCGTGCGATTGCCGTTGCCATTTTGATGTCGCCTCGCGCGCCGTTGGTAATATCGCCAAATATTATTTCTTCGGCGACGCGACCGCCCATGCTGACAGCAAGACCGGCGAGCAGTTCATTTTTGCGGTTGGTATATTTGTCTTCCTCCGGCAACCACATTGTCGATCCTAGCGACGGGCCGCGGGGAATGATGGTGACTTTGTGCAGCGGTTCGGTATGTGGCAGGAGTTCCAGCAACAGCGCGTGACCCGCTTCGTGATAGGCGGTATTTTGTTTTTCTTTCTCGCTGAGTGCGAGACTGCGGCGTTCTTTGCCCCAGCGGACTTTATCGCGCGCTTCTTCCAGCTCTGCGAGTGTGATGCCTTTTAGCCCGCGCCGCGCGGCGAGCAGGGCCGCTTCGTTGATTACGTTGGCCAGCTCCGCGCCGGAATAACCTGGCGTGCCACGCGCGACCACCGCAAGATCGACGCCTTCTGCCAATTTCACTTTCTTGGCGTGGACGCGGAGAATCTCTTCGCGCCCTTTTACGTCGGGCAGATTGACGGTGATTTGCCGATCGAAGCGCCCCGGTCGAAGTAGGGCCGGATCGAGAACGTCGGGGCGGTTGGTAGCCGCGATGATGATGACGCCTTCCTGCGTATCGAAGCCATCCATCTCGACGAGTAGAGCATTCAACGTTTGCTCGCGCTCGTCGTGGCCGCCGCCAACACCGTGACCGCGATGACGTCCAACGGCATCGATTTCGTCGATGAAAATGATGCAAGGCGCAGATTTTTTGCCCTGCTCGAACATGTCGCGCACACGCGATGCGCCGACTCCGACAAACATCTCAACAAAGTCCGAGCCGCTGATTGAGAAGAACGGAACGTCCGCTTCACCCGCGATAGCGCGCGCAAGCAAAGTTTTGCCAGTGCCGGGCGGCCCGACTAGGAGAACACCTTTCGGGATGCGGCCCCCGAGCTTTTGAAACTTTTTCGGGTCGCGCAAAAACTCGACGAGCTCTTGCACTTCATCCTTAGCTTCCTCGACGCCAGCAACATCGCGAAATGTGATTTTATTTTTGTCGCGCGCGAGCATGCGTGCTTTCGATTTTCCGAAATTGAGCGCGCCTTTTCCCGCCATCCGGATTTGCTGACGGAAAAGAAAGTAAAGCACGAGTAGAAAAAGGGCGATCGGGAGAAAACCGACCACGGTCTGCGCAAGCACATTTGATTCCGTTTTAATGGCCGGTTGAATGCCAGCGGCAGCGAGCTTTTCCTGCAGGTTATTCGTGAAACTCAAATAGACCGTGGTTCGAAACGGTACCTGCTGCGCAGGCGCTGAACCCACGCCTTGGCGGATATAAGCCCCGCGCAAGGTTTGCGTCGGCCGGCCATCCTCAACCACCAGTTGAAGTGGATAATTCTTATCGGTGGAGATTTGCTTGTTGTCGAGGAGCTCGAGGAAACGATTGTAAGGGACGTCTTCGACTTGCTGCATCCCTCCCCGGTAAAAGAGCATGGCGAGCGCAATGAAGCTAAAGGCGATGACGATGAGAATGACGCCGCGCCAGTTGAAATTAGGCTCGTTCCCCCGGGATTTATTCTCCTTTTGAGAGTTTCGATCAGCTTGAGGCATGGAAATAAACGCTCTACGATCAAATGCAGGTTACCATGAAGGCTTTTTCAATGCAAAGAGCAGGGCCGCGTCCAGTAGGGATAAATGGTGATAAATGAATAGTGAGAAGATCGAGATTGGGCGAATAGCCTGAGCCGACTGGATTAGAGGACTCCTTGCCCATGTATCGTGGCTGCGCATTGCGTCGCTCGTCGATTTCGGGTAAAATTCCAGTTCAAAATGCCGGTATGACAGAAATGGTTTCATCGGTTGCAGATAAAATCGACCGCGCAGTGCAGCGCGTGACCCCGTTCGCCTATCGCGTGCGGCGGACCGGCCGCCGTTGGGTGCGCCGTGCCTTGCGCAAGCCACGCAGCGTCTCGGAGGGTCCGAATCTGCTGCCGCTGTTGATCCAGGTGCTCGCCAGCTTCTCAAAGGCGGATGGCGTTCTATTAGAGGAAGAGATCGACTCGAGTCTCGGTTTTTTGCGTTACGATTATCCCGAGGCGGTTTACTCGGAGCTGCGGCAGTTATTTCGCCAAGCGCTCTATGAGCAGCAGGACCTTGCCGCAATGGCGCAGAAACTGGGCGCCCAACTAAGCACAGAGCGCAAGATCATGCTGGGAGTCCAGCTCTACGACCTGATCTCCCAAGCGGGGTTGAAGCAGGAGCAGGTCGTCGCGTTCTACTCGTTCATGTCACAGCTCGGCATGGCCGCGCAGGCCATCGACATCGTTTACCAACTGAATGCCTCGGAGGACTCCGATCCATCGATCTATCAGCGCGGCGCGTCCCCGCTCGAGTCGCTCTCTTTCGCCACGAATGGGAAAGCGGATGTGATACTTAAGAACCTCGACGGCAACGATCGGTTGATGGCATTTCGTTATCACGATCTCATTTTGCTCAAAAATTACAGCGGACAAAATGTTTCGGTGCGCGGGCGACCGCTGGTTCGGGGCGGATTCTGCCGGATTTATCCCGGCCAGCGCATTCTCGTCGGCAATCAGGTGCTCAGCTATCAGGAGCTGGCCCAATATTTCAACGCCAAGAAGAATGTTTCGCTTCCACAGATTCTCATCCGGGTAAACAAGGACTCAGATGAAGTGGAACTGGAGCGCTCGCGTACCCGCGAAAGCTCGCTCCGGATCACTTTCGGATTAAAGGTGCGCGTCAAAGCGCTACGCGACGTGGATGCCGAGCTAAACGGGATAAAACTGAAAGCCGGCACGCAGGTCGAAGCGACTCTGGAAGACAAGATCATTTTCCACAACGACAGCGAGATGGATTTAATCGATCTGCGCCGGCGGGCTCGTGCGTTGGGTGGCCGATTTCAGCTGAAAGCCTCTAAATCGGAATATTTGGTGTCGAACGATCCGAGTCGCCTGGAAGCCGACGATATTTTGCTTTCACCGGGCACCAGCGGTGACGTGCTACTGAAGATTTTTTGCGATTACGACCAGCGGGTCGGGTTGTTGGAGGTGATCGAAGCCGATCGCCCGATTATGGTGGGCGACGCTCCCGTGCGCACAACTGCGCCGCTCAAAGACGGCGACACGATCCGGATCGATGTCGGACAATTTCTCCGTTGCAATTTTTCAGAACGAATCATCGAGGAAGAGCGTAATATCATTCGAACCCTCGAAGTAAACGAAGTCACCCATCGCTTTAGCAATGGCGAAATTGGGCTTGAAGGAATCTCCTTCAGCATCACTCGTGGCGAACTGGTTTGCGTGATGGGTGCGAGTGGTTCGGGAAAAAGCACACTCCTAAAAGTGCTCGCCGGGCAACTCCAGCCCAGTAGCGGCGACGTCATCCTCAACGGACAATCCCTTTATCCGAACCTCGACGCTCTCAAGCGCTACATCAGTTACATGCCACAGCAAGACGCGTTCGACGAACATCTCACGATCGGCGAAAACCTGCAGTTTGCAGCGGCGATTCGTTCACCGCACCTTTCACGGCGCGATCGCATGCGGCGCCTAGACGCAAAACTGATCGAACTCGGTTTGGGCGAACGCCGGGACGCCGTTGTCGGCAGCGCGGACAAGAAGACATTAAGCGGCGGCGAGCGCAAACGCCTTAATATCGGCCTCGATATGATCGGCATGTCGGACGTTTATCTCTTCGATGAACCGACCTCGGGTCTTTCCTCGAAAGACTCCGAACACGTGATCGAGATCATTCGCGGCATGGCGCACAACAAAATCATCATTGTCACTATTCACCAGCCGAGCTCGAAACTCTTCCAAATGTTTCACAAGGCGATCTTGCTCGACAAGGGCGGGCGGCTCGTCTTTTTCGGCACGCCTTCAGATATGCTCCGCTACTTTGCCGAAGCGGAACACCAACATCAGTTCGGCGCCGAACTGGGCGCGTGC
>QHOQ01000029.1 GCA_003219355.1 Verrucomicrobiota bacterium | reverse complement strand
GATCCATTCCGCATTTTGGGACCACACCGCGTTGGCGATGATTTGAAGATTCGCGTGTTTCAGCCGGATGCAGAAAAGATCGACATCGTTCTGAATCGACCATCGACTGGACCGGTCGCCGTAGAGAGAATTCATCGGGACGGTTTTTTCTGCGCAACTGTGCCCGGCGCGACGCGCGATCTCGATTATCGCCTTCGCCTCACAACACGGGATGGCTCGGAGCAGCTGGCGCGTGATCCGTATCAGTACGGTCCGATTATGGGTGAAGTGGATCTGCATCTGTTCGCCGAGGGACAGCACTGGAAACTTTATGAAAAGTTTGGGGCGCATCTGCGCACTATCGGCGACGAGGCCGGTGTTTACTTTGCAGTCTGGGCGCCGAATGCGCAGCGGGTCAGCGTGGTGGGCGATTTCAACGGCTGGGATGGCCGGGTCAATCCGATGCGCAGGCTGCTGGGCAGCGGCGTATGGGAATTATTTTTGCCGGGAATCAAGGAAGGCGTGCATTACAAATTCGAAAT
>QHOQ01000028.1 GCA_003219355.1 Verrucomicrobiota bacterium | reverse complement strand
GGAGCGACTCGGAGTGGATGGAGCAACGCCGGGCGAAGGATTGGCCGAGAAGTCCGCTTAGCATTTACGAAGTGCATCTCGGTTCATGGCGGCGCCACGCCGGTGAAGGAAACCGGCACCTGAGCTATCTCGAATTCGCCGAGACGCTGCTGCCCTACGTGCTGGAGATGGGTTACACCCACATCGAGTTGCTGCCCATCGCCGAACACCCGTTCGAAGGCTCCTGGGGTTATCAAGTTACCAACTACTACGCGCCCACGAGCAGATTCGGCACGCCCGATGAGCTGCGTCACTTCATCGACGCGTGCCACCAGGCTGGCGTCGGCGTGATTATGGATTGGGTCCCAGCGCATTTCCCGAAAGATGCGCACGCGCTCGCCGAGTTTGACGGCACCGATCTTTACGAACACATGGATCCGCGCCAGGGCGAACATCAGGATTGGGGCACGTTGATTTTTAATTTTGGCCGCAACGAAGTGCGCAATTTTCTCATTGGTAATGCCCTATTCTGGCTCGACCAATATCACATCGACGGGCTGCGTGTGGACGCGGTGGCCTCGATGCTTTATCTCGATTATTCGCGGAAACCGGGTCAGTGGATCCCGAACGTTTATGGCGGGCGCGAAAATCTCGACGCGATTTATTTCCTGAAACGCTTCAACGAAGTTTGCTACGAGCGGTTCCCCGGCATCATTACTATCGCCGAGGAATCAACCGATTGGCCAGGCGTCTCGCGTCCGACTTACTTGGGAGGCCTCGGCTTCGGCTTCAAATGGAACATGGGCTGGATGCACGACTTTCTTCAATACATGAGCCTCGATCCGATTTATCGCCGTTATCATCACGGCAACATCACTTTTTCGCTGCTCTACGCGTTTTCGGAGAATTTCATTCTCGTTCTCAGCCATGATGAAGTTGTCTACGGTAAGCGTTCGCTGCTATCCAAGATGCCAGGCGACGAATGGCAGAAGTTTGCCAATGTCCGGATGTTTCTGGCCTGGATGTATGGGCATCCTGGCAAAAAGCTGTTGTTTATGGGCGCCGAATTCGGCCAGTTGAACGAATGGAATCACGACACGAGCCTCGACTGGAACTTAATTGAATTGCCTCGCCACGACGGGCTGCGCCGGCTCGTTCAGCATCTCAATCACATTTATAAAAGCGAGCGGGCCTTGTGGGATCAGGACGACAGTTACACAGGTTTTGATTGGATCGATTTTCACGACGCCGACAACAGCGTCGTTGCGTTCCTGAGAAAGTCCCGCGCCGGCGAGATGATCGCATTTGTCGTAAACGCCACGCCCGTGGTGCACCACAATTACCGACTCGGTATTCCCGAATCAGGGTTTTACCGCGAGATCATCAATACCGACGCGGAAACGTACGGCGGGAGCAACATTGGCAACTATGGAGGCGTGGAGAGCGAAGACCGACAATGGATGGGTCGCGAGCATTCGATCTTGATCCATCTTCCGCCGCTTGCCACCGTAGCGTTCAAGTTGGAGAGGTAATTGCAGGGGTTTGTCTCAAACGCCTAATTATTAGAGTCGGTGGTTGGCACAACCACCGCTACATCGGATCCGAATTCCCCATCACTAACGCGCGTACGAATTTTCATCCGCGGATGGACCACAGCGACGGTTTGAATAACATTTCCGCTCTCATCTGTGGTGATGCTGTAACCACGACGCAACGTTGCGTCAGGGCCGAGCACGCGCAGGATTCCCTCAGTTCGATTGAAACGTTGCTTAGCATTTTCAACGAGGCGGGGTGGCGAAGCGTTGAGGCGCCGATGCAAATCAACGAAACGATTGCGTCGCACGGCGATCTCGCGGGCGGGGCTGCGTGCTTGCAGGGCCGTCGCAATGTGCAGAAGACCGCGCTTGTAACTGTCGATCTTGTGGCTGAGACACCGCCGCAAAGTCTCGCGCGCGTGATCGAGCCGCTGTTGCGCGTCGCGTACCCGGTTGAACAACTCGCGCCCGAGCGCGCGCGCGCAATTATCCATGTGCAGACGAAGATCGGCAACGTCCGGGACAATAAGTTCTGCCGCTGCGCTCGGCGTCGGGGCGCGCAAGTCGGCCACGAAATCGCAGATCGTGAAATCGATCTCGTGCCCGATCGCCGAGACAATTGGCAGAGCGGAATTGAAAATCGCACGCACGACAATCTCTTCGTTGAATTCCCATAGATCTTCGATGCTCCCGCCGCCGCGTGTGATCACTATAAGGTCCAGCGGTGCAAATGACTTACTTGGCATGGCGAGTTCGTGAATCGCAACTGCGATCTCCTGCGCCGCGCCCGCTCCTTGAACGCGAACTGGATTGATCAATATCTGCAACCACGGTGCGCGACGGTGCAGCACGTTCAGCATGTCGCGAATCGCGGCGCCGCTCGGTGACGTCACGATTCCGATTCGCAGCGGAAATTTCGGCAAGGGCCGTTTGCGTTCAGGCGCGAACAATCCTTCCGCCTGAAGCTTGCGCTTCAACGCTTCGAATTTCGCCTGGAGCAAGCCGACTCCACGCGGCTGAATAATTTGAACGTTGATCTGGTATTTTCCTTGCGCTTCGAAAACCGTGACGGTGCCGTAAACCTGCACCTGGGTTCCATCGACAAGAGGTTGTCGCAGCGGCGCGACGGCATCGCGCCAAATCACACATTCAATCTTGGCGCGCTGATCTTTGAGTGCGAAATACTGATGACCGCTAGGTTGCAGTCTGTAATTTGAGATTTCGCCCTGCACCCAAACCGCGCCGAATTTCGTCTCAAGCGCCGCGCGGATCCTTCGGGTCAGTTCGAAGACAGTGAAAATCTTTGAAGTTTGCGGGAAGAGATCGCTGATCAATTGCATAAAAACGCTCAACGTTCAACTTTCAACATCCACGCATTGGAACATCCAACATCAAATATCGATGGTTCTTGACGGTCTCGCCAGTCTGGAGATGTTCGGCCCCTTATGAACATTCGCATCGTCTTGCGGGTCATCGTTTCTGGACTGATCCTCCCTTTTATTGGTCAGGCAGGCGGGGATCAATCTGCTCAACTGCATTCTCAGCGAGTGTTCAAGATTGGCGTGCTCGCTACGCTGACTGGATCCGGGTTTACTCTCGGGCAAGACACGGTTGCAGCGCTGCAGATTGCTGAAGAACAGCTTGAAGCAGACGCGATTAGCCAACACGGTGGATATCGTTTCAAATTCTTTGTGCGCGATACTCAGCACGATCCTTCAAAGGCGCTTGAAGCGATCAAGGACCTCGACCGACGCGGCGTACAAATCATTATCGGGCCGCAAACGAGTTCGGAGGTTGCCATGATTAAGCCTTACGCGGACGCGCATAACATTCTCGTGATCAGCCAAGGCAGCACGGCTCACTCGCTCGCCATTCCCGAAGACAACATCTTTCGTCTTTGTCCAGACGACACGCTCGAAGCCAAGGCGATCGTCGCATTGATGTCGCACGATGGAATCCAGACGATCGTTCCCTTATGGCGAAACGACGCTGGTAATAACGGTCTGCACGACTCTGTTAAGGCGCGGTTCGAAGCGCTCGGAGGCACAGTCGCTTCGGGCTTTCAGTACGAACCGACAACGACTGACTTTACTCTGGCGATCACTTCCATCGCCTCACAGGTTGGAGCCGGCGGCTCTACAATCGCGGTCTATCTCGCGGCGTTCGATGAAGTAGTGGACATTTTTCACGCGGCGCAATCTAATCTCACGCTCTCGACGACGATGTGGTACGGTAGCGATGGCGTTGCGCTTTCTGCAGCGTTAACGGGTGATGCGACTGCTGCGGCCTTCGCAGAGAGCGTAGATTACCCAAATCCAATCTTCGGACTTCCGGACTCGCTGCAGAGCGAATGGCAGCCAATTGCCGACGAGATCGAAGCCCGCACGGGAATCAAGCCCGACGCCTTTGCGCTATCGACTTACGATGCGCTCTTTGTTATCCAGCGCGCCCTGGAAGATGTGGGCGACCTGAAGAACTTCGTTGATTTCAAAACGGCATTCGTGAGGGAGGCGGACGCGTACTCGGGCATAACCGGATCGACGGCGCTCAATTCCGCCGGCGACCGTGCCAACGGCGATTTCGATTTCTGGGCTGTTCGCAATGATACGTGGGTTCGCATTGGAACTTACAACAACGGCGTGCTCACGATTTTCTGATCGAGGAGCGCACGCGACTCGCGGATTTAGGCGCTCATAGTGCGCCGCTACAGCAGTTCGGCTTGGGCGCCGGCCGGCGGTTTCAATCCGAGCTTACGATACGCGTTCGGCGTAGCGACGCGGCCCTGTGGCGTGCGTTTGATATAACCTTCCATGATTAAATACGGCTCATTCACCTCTTCGAGCGTCCCAGCTTCTTCGCCAACCGCGACCGCGAGCGAATTTAATCCAACAGGGCCGCCATTGAACTTGTGGATCAAGGTTTCGATGATGCGCTTGTCCCATTGATCGAAGCCGTCGCGATCGATTTCGAGCATGGTGAGGGCGCGGTCGGCCAGTTCAGCGGTGATTTTTCCGTCCGCCTTCACTTGAACATAATCGCGCACCCAACGCAGCAGATTGTTTGCAGTGCGAGGCGTGCCGCGTGTGCGCGTGGCGATCTCGGCTGCTCCTGCGGAATCAATGTCGACACCGAGCAAGCGTGCGCTGCGTACAATGATCTTCTGCATTTCCTCGGCATTGTAATAATCGAGTCGCGCGGTCATGCCGAAGCGTGAACGGAGAGGCGCGCTCACCATCCCCGCGCGCGTGGTCGCGCCGACGAGCGTGAACTTCGGCAAATTAAGGCGGAGACTACGCGCCTGCGGCCCTTGATCGATGATGATGTCGAGCCGGTAATCTTCCATCGCCGGGTAAAGATACTCTTCGATTGTCGGTTGGAGCCGATGGATTTCGTCGATGAAAAGGACATCGCCTTTTTCAAGACTGGTGAGAAGTCCCGCGAGCTCGCCGGCTCTTTCAATTACGGGCCCGCTGGTATTTTTGATGTTCACGCTCATCGCGTTCGCAATGATGTAGGCGAGCGTGGTCTTGCCCAGACCGGACGGACCGCTCAGCAGAATGTGCTCGAGCACATCGCCCCGTTTTTTCGCCGCTTCCACCATCAATTCCAAGCGTTCGCGCACCTTCACCTGACCGGTGAATTCGCTGAACATCGGCGGCCGCAGTGAGATTTCGAAAGCGACATCTGGTTCAGGTGGTTTCATCAGTTCTTCGGAGAGTTCATAGCATTTGAGCTAAGAAAGACGAAGAAGTTTTCAGCCACAGATCAGCACAGGTTGAACGCAAAGTTACAGAAGATCGAGGCCACCGAAATAAGCCGATCGACAGCAGCGGTGCCAAAGACCAGAGGGAATATCTTCAAGGTTTCCTTGGACTAGGGGCAAGGCGGTTGTGCCTACCAATTAAAATCAGATCCCTCCGACGAGGATCATTTTTGTTCTTGCAGTACGGTGACGCATTTTGCGGGGTTCGCGATATTCCTCGCAATTTAGCCATTCTTTAGCGCGCTGCACCGAGTCGAATCGCAACACGACAATGCGTTTCGGTTTCCAATCGCCTTCGAGCGTCTCGGCTGCTCCGCCGCGCACAATATATTTGCCGCCATATTTTTCCACGGTCGCGCCGGCGAGTTTCTTGTATTCCTCATAGCCGGCCGGATCGATAATGTCGATTTCGACGATCACGTAAGCGGACATGCTTGGAAGTAAGAAAGTGAGAAATCAGCGTCCGTTGCCGGCGTCTTTCGCCGCCAATTCTGGAATTTTTTTCCGGCGTCGCAGTCGCAGCCAATTGTTCCAGGTTTTGCGGAGGCTATCGCGCGGGGTGAGATATTTTTGGTTGAGCTCATTGCTCTTGACGATCTGCGCGAGAATTCCTTTCACAGAAAAATCATCCGTGTTCAGAATCGTGTAGGCGGTTCCGACGGTCGCGGCATGATGCGCATCGCTCGCAGCGGTCATGGGCAAACCGCGAATCTGCGCGTACTTGAACGCGTAACGATTGTAGCGGCGCAATGTGGTCGCAGCGTTGAAAACCTCAATCGCGTCGATCGGGAGTGCTTCCAATGTGGAGAGACGGATCCCGGCCCGAAACAAATCGTATGGGTGCGGCGGAATCGCTAGGCCGCCACGTTCATGGATCATTTCGCAAACTTCGCGTGCGGGTTTCCCTTTGAGATAGGGGAGAGTCTCTCCGATACAGAGAAGATGACCATCTGCTGTGGTTACTTCGACGCCGGGCAACACTAAAAAATCATCCACTGGCAAACCATCGAGCCGCATCAAACCTCGCTCGAGCAGGTAATTAACGGCATCACACGTGTTGTGATCGGTGATGGCGATGCCATGCAAGCCTTTGGCGCGCGCCGACGCGATCAAATCTTCCGGGCTGGAGACTCCGTCACCGGAAAAGAAGGAATGGGTGTGCAGGTCGATATTGAACGGCATTTTCCAGAGATTAATTCGGAGGAGGCGAAATGAAAAGCGTTGGAAGGGCTGTTGCCACTGCCTTGTACGCCGTAAATAAACGGACGCTAAAACCGGCCCCAGGTAGGTGGCTGGAGCGAATCGTTAAACAAGTTCCTCCACGAGAATGGCCTGTTCAGCCAGGCTTTCTCTTTGAGGCCGATTGAACTGGTGATCGTAAAGCCGGCGATAGTACCCGGACTTCTCCAGCAGCTCGGCATGTGTGCCGATCTCCTTAATCCGGCCATAATCCATCACCACGATTTGATCGGCCGACAAAACCGTGGATAGCCGATGGGCAATTGCGATTACGGTTCGCCCAGCGGTGAGCTTTTCGAGCGCCTTTTGAATCTGCTTTTCCGATTCGGAATCGAGCGACGATGTCGCCTCGTCGAGTAGTAGAATCGGCGCGTTTTTCAGGACGGCGCGTGCAATCGCAAGACGCTGCTGTTGGCCGCCGGAGAGGAGACAGCCTTTGTCACCGATGATTGTCTCATAGCCTTTCGGTTGCGCCATGATGAAATCGTGGGCAAATGCGGTGTGCGCCGCTTCATACACTTCCTCCGGCGTGGCATCGAGTCTTCCGAACTGAATATTTTTGAAAATGGTGTCGTGAAATAAAAATGTTTCCTGAGTCACGAGACCGATCTGTTGGCGCAGGGATTTTTGCGTGATCGTGCGCAAATCGCGGCCGTCAATTTTCACGCTCCCGGAAGTCGGATCGTATAAACGCAGGATGAGGGAAAGAATCGTACTTTTGCCCGCGCCGCTTGCGCCGACGAGCGCATAAGTTTTGCCTGGTTCGATATGCAAATTCAAATCTTTTACCGCGTCGGTGACAGTGTTTGCGTAACGGAAAATTACATTTTCAAAATCGAGCCGGCCTCGCGACGAGGTCATCGCAATGGCATCAGGAGTGTCATTGACGGCCGGTTCCAAATCTAAAATCCTGAAAATCTCGGTGGTGGCAGAGACCGATCTCTGCATTACGATGTGGATTTTGCTGAGTGTTTTAATCGGCTCGTACAGGATAAAAATCCCCGAGATCAGTCCAAAGAAACGCCCAGCGCTCAGATTTACGGCGTAAACATAAAGCAACGCCAGACCCACGCCCACGGCCGCGATCGTTTCCACTAGCGGCCCGACCGCTTCCATGGATTTGATCATTCGCATCATGTTCGAGAACTGAAGCTGATTGCTCCGGACGAACGATTTCTCCTGATGCTCTTCCCGACTGAACGATTTGATGACCCGAATGCCGGCGAATGTTTCCTGCATGGTCACGACCATCTGGCCCATGTCTTCCTGCTCGTTTCGCACCGCCTTGCGCGCGCTGCGCCCATAAATTCGGATCGGCAGTAGACAAATCGGAAAAAGAACCAGGGTCACAACTGTAAACCTCCAGTCCATTAGAAGGAGAACAGTAATTCCGCCAACGATGGTGATTGGCTGCTTAAACAGATCGCTGCTTACGGTGGTTAGCGCCATCTGCATCCCACGCGTGTCGTTGGTGATCCGCGATATGAGAAATCCAGCCTGCATTTTATTAAAGAACTCCATCGAGTGGCGCACAATCTTGCCGAAAAGCTGGTTCCGGATGTCGGTCACGACTTTGTTGCTTACCCAGTTCATGCAATAAGAGTTGCCGTAGGAACAGAGGCTGCGCACCGTCATGATCGCGGGAATGGCGAGGCAGATAAGAAGGAGTGAATTGATTTTAGGACCGGTGTTTAAGATTTCGAGATTTGAGCGCAATGCCATCGGATTCGGAGCGGCTCCGTGGAAGATGACGCTTGTCACCCGGGCGACGACCAGCGGGAAGAGCGAATTGACCATGCCGAAGGCGAAGCCCAACGAAAGGCCAAGGATAAAGCGCGCCTTGTACGGCTTGACGTAGCCGTAGAGCCGCCGGTACGGACCCGAGGCGGCCTTAAGAGTTTGCCAAAATGAGGGCTTTTTCTTGCCGGTTTTCCCGTTCTTCATGAAGTTTGAGTCGTCGCTTGAGGCGACAGCAGCGAATCCATAGCATCGATCACCGCTTCCGTCGAGATTTGGCTCATCGGAAGGCGCGCCCGTAGAGGTGAAAATTCCGTTAAAGGAGTTCTCGATTCTCCCTGCAAGATCAGTGCAGGGCTCTCCCGCGGTCGCCAGTGAAATGGATTCGTCGGACCGAAAAGAGCCACTTGCGGCGTCTGCACCGCTGCCGCGAGGTGCATCGGAGCGGAGTCCACTGTCACTAGAAGACGTGCCTGCGCGATGAGCGCCGCCAGGGTAAGCAGATCCGTCCTTCCAGAAAGGTCAACGATCCGCGGCCCTGTTTTCGACTTGATA
>QHOQ01000237.1 GCA_003219355.1 Verrucomicrobiota bacterium | reverse complement strand
GCAACCGCATCCCATGTTATGAGGTCCAAACGCTCGGCGTATCCTCAGATCGGTTCCGGGCCGAGGATGGACTCGTGTTCGAAGCGCAAGCGACTTTAGGTGCGGCGCCGATTCTAGATACAATCGTCATTGCAGGAGGAAGAGGGATTCAGCGTGGGGAGGTTAGTGATAAGGTGGCCGCCTGGATCTTGAAGCGCGTGAACGATACGCGGAGAATCGGAGCTATCTGTACAGGCATTTATGGAGTGGCTCCAACCGGTTTGCTCAATGGACGCGAAGTCACCACGCATTGGCGTTTTGCCCGAGACCTGGCACGGCGGTTCCCTCGTCTGCGAATCGATCATCGGAAGCCGTTCGTTCGAGACGGCCCATACTATACAACTACCGGACTTAGTGGTGGTGTGAATTTATCGCTAGCGATGATTCGGGAAGACTACGGTCCATATGTCGCGCAATCAGTAGAAGAAGAGTTAACTCTTCGCCTTACTAGGGAAGATCAAGAGGAACTCCCATTGGATGCCATACCTTTCGACAATCATCCGATTGACCGCTTCTCCGAGCTAGTTGCCTGGGTGATCCGGAATCTCCATTCCGACCTGTCAGTAGAGGCGCTGGCGCGGCGAGCATGCATGTGTCCCAACCATTTCAGCAAGGTATTCAAGAGTGTTTTTGGAGAACCTCCCAGCGACTTTGTGCAGAATCTCCGTCTGAATGAAGCGCGCCGTCGCCTCTCCAAGCGACAGAAGACCCTTTGCACCATTTCTCAGTCTGTCGGGTTCACAAACTCAGCGACCTTTCAACGCGCCTTCGAGAAGAAATTTGGCGGTCGACCGAGTAGTTATCTGGGAAATGGCCAACGCGGAGGCCCGGCGGCAGTGGCGAACGGTTCCTTCGTGGAGCACACGTCAGCAATTCGGTCGAACAAAGAGTTAGCATTGTCCTCCTCCTTAAAGGGCTAGGACCTAGGAACTCAAACATCGGGACGCGCGCAGTGAGAACTCGTCGTCCGTTCGAAGCACAGTGCACATAGAAATCTACGAGCGATCGTAGAGGTCCGGCGCATTCTCAGATTGCATCATTCGAAAACATTTCCGATCTTCAATTTTGTCATTTTTCTCGGAACATTTCCCATTTGCGCGTAGCTGCGCTCGCGCTGAGAAACACATCAGACTACGAAGAACCGCCTGAATCAAAAGCGAGCCAGCAGGTGCTCAACGCCCACTGGAAGAGATTGCCGGCGGAGGGGCTCGAACCCACACGATCTTGCGATCACTGGATTTTGAGTCCAGCGCGTCTGCCAGTTCCGCCACGCCGGCGGCGGGAGTGTGAAACTACAAGGATGAGACGGAAGCTCAAGCGCTTCTAACCAGATCGAGAGGCTGCAGACTTCGCGGCGGTCCGAAAATTTCGCGAAGGATAATCGCGCTGCGGAGTCCTCTGGGTGAGCGCAGAAGAGTGGCGATTTCTGTCCCGGTGCGCGTGACCTTTATTTTTGATTCAGTGTCAATCGTGTATGGTTCGACCAGCGACTTAATAGCAGCCGGCAGTTCGGGTGCGAGTGAAGCTTCGTGATGCTCGAAGATTGGCGCGGGCGCTGGAAATTTCGTTGGCTCGACCATTTGCTTCTTTCGGCGGGTGAGAACGTTGCGAGCAGTCGGTATGGGCGGAGGGTGCACCGGCGCTACAGGTCGCGGCGGAACATCTGTGCGCGGCACAATCGGTGGCGGCGGTTTCGCCGTCGTCGGTTGCCCGAGCGCTTCGAGAAATTTGCGAATGCGTTCTTGGTCCGATTCGACCGACGCTCGCCTGATGGGCTGACTTACCTGCGGCGTCGCGGTCGATCTTTGATCTGATTTCGGCGGTCTCTTCTTTGCTTCGCCGGCTTTGGTCGCAAGCAATCTCAACAACGCTGCCATCGCGATCAGCAGAATGAAAAGCAGATTTTCGAAGTGCATGGTGCCGTTAGACTGCGTTCACGATTTACAGCTTCAACATTATGTCGCCTCCGGTCGCGATTTCTCCGTTCCGGCGATTGATTCGCGCATCGAAGTGTCTGCCTGGACGTTTTTCATCCTCACGTAATCCATTATCCCGAGATTCCCTGAGCGAAATGCGTCGGCCATTGCTTGGGGAACAAGCGCTTCGGCTTCGACGACTTTTGCCCGCATCTCCTGCGTCTTGGCACGCATCTCCTGCTCTACAGCAACGGCGGCCGCGCGGCGCACTTCTGCTTTCGCTTGCGCAACGCGCTTGTCCGCGTCGGCTTGTTCGGTCTGCAACTTCGCGCCAATGTTATCACCGACATCCACGTCTGCGATGTCGATTGAGAGAATTTCAAATGCGGTATTACTGTCGAGTCCTTTGGCGAGCACCGTCTTTGAAATGCGATCGGGATTTTCCAGCACGTCCTTGTAGGAATGGGCTGAGCCGATCGCGCTCACAATGCCTTCGCCAACGCGCGCGATGATCGTTTCCTCGGTCGCGCCACCGACGAACCGATCGAGGTGGGAGCGTACCGTGACGCGTGCCTTCACCTTCACACCGATGCCATCTTGGGCGACGCCGTCGATGGTCGCCCGGCCCATATCCGGACTGGGGGCGTCGATCACTTTCGGATTGATACTGGTGCGCACGGCTTCGAGAACGGTCTTGCCGGTGCCTTTGGTGGCCAAATCAATGGCGCAAGCTCGATTGAAATCGAGCGAAATGCCTGCCTTGTCTGCCGCAATTAAAGCGAGAACGACTTGGTCAACGCTCCCGCCGGCCAGATAATGCGCCTCGAGCGGATCACTCGCGATTGGCAGACCTGCTTTCACAGCCGTAATGCGGTTGTCGACAATGAAACCAACCGGGACTTTGCGCAACCGCATTCCGACCATTTTGC
>QHOQ01000236.1 GCA_003219355.1 Verrucomicrobiota bacterium | reverse complement strand
TCGTCGAGAAGGTCATGGGTTCGGAAGACCAACGCCGCGCCACCGCGGTGAAGCGACTCGACATTCGCGAAATCCTCGGCACAAAAACTATGCGTGAGATCACTCTTAAATAAGAGTGGCACGCTGGCGTGACCAAATCTAATTGCCGGGATAACCCGAATGCCGGCATGATCGCCTCAATATGAAACGCACAGTCAACCGGATCGCACCGCTGCAAGCAGGCAAGATGCTGGGCGTACTTTATGCCTGCATGGGTTTGATCTTCCTGCCAATTCTTTATGCTGGCTGCGGCGGCAGGCGCGTTCGCACAACATACGCAGGGAGTCCAAGCTTCTTCGACTGCGCCGGCCGCAGTTGTGGCAGGAATCATGTTCGGGATGGGTCTTTTTATGCCCGTAATCTACGGCGAGATGGGGTTCATCTTGGTGTTATCGGCGCCGCCATCTCCAATCTTGTCGCACGCTGGATCGGTGGCATCGAAGTTGACGTAGAGTAGCCGCCAAGGGATCAACGTCGCGACACTGCAGTGAAACGCCGATCTTGCGGGGGGACGTCAGCACTTCGAAAAACGCCCTTGCACTTTAGTTGGGCTACGGAAGTGCTCGGACCGTGGGCCGAGACCGATAAAGCGGGCTGGCAACTGCCGCAATAATGGAAACCATTTCAGCAAACGAACGACGAATGGCAACGCGTTCCTTCCGCCAGACGCTCGGCCGGTGACAGCCCGATGATGAATGAACACTTGCACGCGCTGAATCAAGCGCGTTGGCCATTCGCGTCGCGCTTGGACTTTTCGCAGATCGCTCACGGTAACCGGACCGCTCCGCAATTTTTCCGCGAGTAAGTTCGCCGTCGCGACCGCATCCTGAATAGCGAGATTGATACCAACGCCGCCAGCTGGCGACATCGCGTGCGCAGAGTCGCCAATACAAAGCAATCCTTCGCGACACCAATCGCGCAGACGATTGATCTGGACCGTAAGCAGTTTGATCTTCGACCAGTCATCCAGCTCAGGCACACGATCGCGCAGAAATGCGGCGAAGGTGGTGATGTCATTTTGAAATTCCGGTAGCCCACGCGCCTTGATCTCGTCGAAATCCCCTTTCGGAATGACGAAACCGCATTGCCAATAATCGCCACGATCAAGCAACACGAGAAGTTTGCCGTGCTGAAAAAAACCGAGGGATTGTTCCGGATCATCCGGCTTTTTGGAGATGCGCATCCAGAGCACGTCGATCGGCACGCCAAACTCGTGCAGCTTAAAACCGGCCCGCGTGTGAATGGTTGAGTGCCGCCCATCGGCGCCAATGACGAGGTCTGCGCGCATTTCCATTTTGCCACGCGGAGTTTTTGCACGCACGCCGACTACGCGCTCATTCTCAATCAGCAAATCGACGACTTCGGTTTCCATGTGCAGTTGAAAGGTCGGGAAACGCTTGGCACGATTGGAGAGGAAATTTAGAAAATCCCACTGCGGCATGAAGGCGATAAATTTGCAGCGCGTCGGGAGCTTCGTGAAATCGGCGATTGGCACGGTCTGGCCGTTAATCACACCGCGTAATTCGCGCACTTCCTGGTGCGGCTGCTTCAAGAACTCATCAAGCAACCCGAGTTCATACATTAGTTCGAGTGTGGAAGGGTGAATCGTGTCGCCGCGGAAATCGCGGTTGAAATCGGCATGTTTTTCCAGGACAGCTACAGGCACCCCAGCACGTCCGAGCAAATAGCCAGCCATCATCCCGGCTGGTCCGCCACCTATGATCACGCAACGGGTTTGCAATTTTTCGGGCGTGCTCATGTGCCCTTTTGATTTCAACATCTACCCTGTGGCCTTGATCAAGCCGTAAATCCGTAATTAATCTAGCATCTCGCAACCGACGCGGCTGCGACTACAGATTCCACGGCAACGCGTCGAGATCGACGTTCCCGCCAGTCAGAATGATGCCGACGCGCTTTCCGCTAATGTCGATCTTGCTTGCTGAGCCGTAGGTCGCCGCGGCGATCGAAGGCTGGCGCTCCATGATCGCGGCATATGGAACAGCCGCTGACGGTTCAATGATGATTTTCATTGTCTCCCAAATCGTGCGCATGCCCGTAATAATCGCCTCTTCGCTCACCGTTACGATGTCGTCCACGTGACGCTGGATGATCGAAAAATTCGGCGCACCGACATTGGTCCGCAGCCCATCAGCGATAGTGAATTTTTTCTCGGTACGAATCAATCGTCCGGCGCGAAACGATTGCGCTGCGTCATCTGCGTTTGCCGGCTCGGCAGCGATCACTTTTATTTTAGGCCGCATGGTTTTCGCCGCAACGCCCGTGCCGGAGAGCAAACCGCCACCGCCGACCGGGCAAATCACAAGATCGATATCGGAAACATCTTCGAGCAATTCCACGACTGCCGTCCCTTGCCCTGCTATTACATCTTCGTTTTCAAATGAGTGAATCAGCGTCGCGCCCGTTTTCGCAACCACGTCCGCGCACGCGACTTCGCGCGCTTCTTGTGTCGGTTCGCAAAAGACAATGCGCGCGCCGTAGCTCTCGACCGCACGCACCTTCACCTTTGCCGAGTTTGACGGCATGACGATGTGAGCAGGGATTCCGCGCAATTTTGCCGCGCGCGCAAGCGCAGTCCCATGATTGCCCGACGAATGCGTGGCTACACCGCGGCGTGCCGTTGTCTCGTCGAGCGAAAATACGGCATTAGTCGCCCCGCGCGCTTTGAATGCGCCAATCTTCTGGAAATTTTCGCACTTAAAAAACAATGACGCACCAGTCGCGTCGTCCAACCGCCTGCTTGTCAACACCGGCGTGCGATGAACGTGTGCACGGATCCGGTCCTGCGCCGCGCGAATGCTATCAAAGTCGAGAGACATAATTCCAA
>QHOQ01000235.1 GCA_003219355.1 Verrucomicrobiota bacterium | reverse complement strand
CCGATGAACCCGCAGCCACCGGTTACGAGAATGCGCATTGCAGCGCGTACTAGCAGCGGCGAGGGCGGCGCGCTAGCAGATTTTCCAATGCTGCGCAATCAATTGGACGCGTGGAGAACGCGGCTTGCAGAAACAGGTTGGACGCCGTGGCTGATTCTTGGACTCGCCATTTTCCTGCGCTTTTTTCTGCTTGGCATCAAGCCACCGCATTTCGACGAAGGAATCAACGGCTGGTTTGTCGACCAAATGATGAAAAATGGGTTCTATAAATACGACCCGACAAATTATCACGGGCCGCTCCATTTTTACGTTCTGCTGCTCTCGCAAACCTTGTTTGGCCGAAATGTCTGGGCGTTGCGGCTGCCGGTCGTGCTTGTGAGCATCAGTTGCGTCTGGCTTGCATTCAAGTTCGAGCCCTTAGTCGGACGAACCGAAAGCCGAATTGCTGCCCTCGCCATGGCGGTATCGCCCGGGTTTGTTTTTTATGGACGCTACTCGATTCACGAGGTGTGGCTCGTGCTCTTCTCGATGCTGTTCATCCTCGGGGTCCTTGGTCTCTGGAACTTTGGAACCCGGGATTACCTTTGGTGTGCCGGTATGGGTTTGGCTGGCATGATCCTGACCAAGGAAACTTATATCATCCACCTGGGCTGTGCCGTGCTCGCCGCGCCACTCTTGTTCGTTTCAAACCGTCTTGATCGTCTCCGCGACGCGCGCCCAGCAAAACAAACTTGGGATTATGTCGATCTAGCTCTTGTCATCGCTGTGGGCGTATCCGCCATCATTTTCTTTTATTCCGGAACATTCTTCCACTGGAGCGGCATAAAGGGGTTGTATCAATTTTACCACGCCTGGTTCGCGACCGGCCGTGCAGGGCATGGACACGAGAAAGAAACTTATAATTTAATTTGGAAGAACCACTCGTGGATCAACTACTACTGGATCGCGCTTATGGCTCGGTACGAGTGGCCGGTCCTGGGCGGCCTGACCCTTTGTGTCTTCTGCCAAAGATTCAAGAACTTAAGCTTGCGTTATCTGGCAATCTACGGTGTTGGGACACTCATTGCTTACAGCATCGTTAATTATAAGACGCCGTGGTGCATCATTAGCTTTATTTGGCCCTTCTTGTTCATCTTTGGCGCAGCCATGCTGGTTGTTCCTTTAAGGCGTCGCTTCGCAACTTACGTCGTATCGGCCATCCTGTTGTGCGTGTCACTGGGGTCGACAATCTGGCTGAACTACTTCCAGTGCACGACGGACACTGAACCGTACGTCTACGTTCAGACTTACAATGACATCTATAAGTTAACGAAACCGCTGCTGGACTTGGCAAAAAAGGACCCTCGGAACTACCAACTGACGGGCAATATGATTCGAACTAGCACCTACCCGCTTCCATGGATTCTCGGTGATTTCCCGCACATCGGCTATTACGAGCACGAGAATCTTCCCGCAACGCTCGACGCCGATTTTCTCCTTGTGCAAGAAGATCGAATTAAAGACGTCGAAGCGAAATTGCGAGGCACCTATTATACTGAGCCGCTTAGGATTCGCGCTTACCAGGATACTTCGAAGCTTTATCTAAGCGCGAAAATCTTTAAGGATTTTTTTCCGGACCGACTACCCGATTTCAGGGGAAAAGGGCCAGGCTAGGATCAAATCGCATTTTCGATGAAATGGCTTTCCGCCGGCCTGATCTTTGTCAATTTGTCGACGGTTGCCGGCCTCCTTTTGGGAATGGCAGGCAACGGCTTGAATGAACTAAGCGCGATTTTCGCGCTTGTATCAGGCGGAGCATTCGCTCTTGCAGCGTATCTCGGAACTTCTGACACTTCCGTTCGGCGAAAGAAGCTAAATTCTCCAGTAACAGAACAAAAACGTTCTATGTCTAAGCGCCAGTTGGAGACTGTCGCGCAACAGCGCACTTCACCGACGGCGAGGCGCTACCGTCATCTGTGGTTTTGGGGGATCGCGATATGTTTCGCTTTGTTTGCCCTGCGCTCCTTTTGCTGGCTTCTGTATATCGACGGAGAAGCGCTTAAGATTCAGTCTCCAAACAACCTGGGCGATCTGGCACTGCATATCACATTGATCAGGAATTTCGTGAGTGGCATCGCGCTTTGGCCGGACAATCCGATCTATGTTTTTAGCAAACTAAGATATCCGGCGGGGATGGATTTATTCAACGCTCTGCTCTGTTTGGTTCATCTCGACCTAACGCGCGGATTGGTTTGGGCGGGACTAGTTGCGTCACTCGCGACGTTTTACGCGTTTTTCCGCTGGGCCGGCACCTTTGGTATCGCCGGATTTCTGTTTAATGGGGGCATTGTGGGTTTCGAATTTTTTAAAACGCTGAAGTTTCTTGATTATCAGGGCTCAAAAACAATCGCTTGGAAGAGCATTGCGCTGTCAATGTTTCTGACGCAGCGCGGCTTGCTTTACGCTATTCCGGCCGGATTGCTCCTTTTATATCAATGGCGCGCAAAGTTCTTCGCCCAATCTAATCAAGTTAAATCGGATGTGGCGCGACCGCCGTTACCGTTTTGGGTTGAATGCGCACTTTATGCTTCGATGCCGCTCTTTCACGTGCACACTTTCATCGCGCTTTCGATTCTTCTGGGCTTTTGGTTTCTGGTCGGTCGGCCAGAAATGCACAGACAATTGTTATTGCTCGCTGGCTGCGCTTT
>QHOQ01000234.1 GCA_003219355.1 Verrucomicrobiota bacterium | reverse complement strand
CGTCAGGATGGTCGATCCCGACCGGCCTGAGCTTACGATAAAAATCGGCTTATTCATTCATTCAACCAATGATGGGATTTCGTCGTGAAAGCGTTAAGACAGGCTCTGTGCAGACTCAATCTTCGCGGTTAGCATTTTTAGTTTTTGTTTTTGTCCTAGTGGCGCCTTGATGTGCTTATCGCTAAACAAATACCGCAAGCGTTTCCGCGCCGCTTCGATTGAATAATCCGCTTTCGTTTTCTTGATGCCATTCTCCGAGAGCCGGTTCCAAAGTTCTTCTAATTCATAAAGGTCGATCAAGGCGCGCGCAAAATCTTCCGGTTCGTCCGCAACCAGAATGTCTTCATGATCAGTCAGCTCCATTCCTTCCGCGGCGAGGGTGGTTGCGACAACCGGCACACCAAATCCCATGCTTTGGTTGATTTTGCCTTTTACCCCTGCACCCCAGCGCAACGGCGCAACGGATAATTTAACACTCTCAAAAAAAGGCCGGACGTCACGCTGCAATCCGGTGACAATGACGTCGTCGTTCGCCAACGCAACTATCTCCGGAGGCGCTTTGTCGCCGATGATATAGAACTTTGCATCGGCAAGCCGATTGCGTACCAGCGGATAAATTTTCTCCATGAAAAAGAGAACTGCATCAATATTCGGTGGATGTTGGAAACTGCCGATGAACAGAAAATCCCGGCGCAGCGAAAAAGGCGTCAGAGAACCAGGCACATCAACAATGTTGGAGACGATCTGGATGGATTTGTTTGGCCATTTTTCCTTCAGAATGCGATGCTCGACGTTGCTAACGACCCATGTCTCATCGGCTTGATCAACTAAGTCATATTCAAGTTGCTGTTTCTCTTGAGCTTTACGGCGGAGTTCGGAATCGTCGATTAATTCCGCTCCGCGATTTTCACGCAGAAAATGCAGGTCGACCGTGTCAAAAATAATGCGGGTTTGCGGCGCATAGAGACGCACATCAGCAATATGTTTGCGAGCAAAATCACAACGGCTTAGCATTACCGCGTCAAGATCGGAGCCGTGCGAAATGAGATAGTCGCGCACTTTTTTGATGTAAGGATGATAAACAACTTCGATCCCTCGCTTCTGCAGCTCGCCGGTATACGGAGGAATATCTGCCAGATTATCTGGAATGAAAGTAACCCGATGGCCAAGTTGGTGAAGGAGTTTGAGAATTTGGAACATTCGCAATGAGCCTGAGTCCCGATCGGGCATCGGAAGATGATGATCGATCACCAGAATATTTTTTCGGCCGGGCTGCGCTTTTCTTAAGAACGCCAAATCGCCGTTCATCGGTTTTGATAGCAGCTCGGCAGCCCACGTGTCCGCAAAAGTCAATCGATTGATATCCTGGTGTTTTTTTGTGCCTGCTGAGAGATCAGTGCCGCCGGTAACACCTTCGTAATGAATTACCTCACTGAGCGGCTGGTACAATACCTTGTAACCGGACTTCCGAACCTTGAACGATAGATCGGTATCTTCGTAATAGGCAGGCGCGTACTTCGGATCAAACCCTCCAAGGTTTTGGAAGAGCGATTTTGGAATCATCAGAGCCGCTGCCGAACAGTAATCGACTTCCCGCAGATAATTGTATTCCGGTTTCTCCGGATCATCGAACTTGCCGTAATTCCAGCCCGAGGCATCCCGCCATATAATCCCGCCGGCTTCCTGCAAACGGCCATCCGCATAAACAAGTTTCGAGCCGACGATGCCTGTTCGCGGCTGTTCGCCGAAGGTATCGAGCAAGGCGCTAAGCCAGCCCGGCTTAACGATGGTGTCGTTATTCAGGAAAGATAGATACTTACCGCGCGCCTTCTCCGCCCCGCGATTGCAGGAAATGATAAAACCTGAGTTCGCCTCGTTGCGCAGATAAACAACACCGTCCATCCGCGGAACAAGTTCAGCCGTCTCGTCCGTGGAACAATCGTCCACAACAATCACTTCGAAGCACGACTGTTCTTCGACAGTCTTTAGCGACGCAAGACAGGCGTGGGTGAATTGAAACTGGTTGTATACCGAAATAATGATCGAGACTTCGACTTCCTCATGTGCCGGAAAATGGATCGATTCAACTGGCACCGATGGAACGGGAGGTGCAACAGGCAAAGCCTTCTCCGCAGCCTCTGGCGAACTCACAGTTGTCGAGACCGGTTGGATGAGATGGGTGTCTTTACCGTCCGCTACCGCCTCGGCTGCGGGCGCCTCCGGGATGGTCGGGAATTGGAGCGCCTTGATTTCGTCGTCGATTTTTGCGATTTCGGGATGGGAAGCGCGCCATTGTGAATAGGCGGCCACAATTTTTTCGAGATGTCCATAGCCCACCGACACCTTGCCGGGAGATAATCTTGCTTGGATAACAGTTGCCAGATTGGCTAATTTCCAGCGGCGGGAAGAACGTAAACGCGCGGCGGCGTTTTCAGCATCATCGAGCAAATGCGAAAGCCTTCTTGTATCCCAAAGCTGTTTGCGTAGCCGGTCTGTCAGTTCAATGATGTACCGCTCGCGCTGTGCCAGACTGACACTTCGGCTGTGAAGCAGACGATTGATTTGCGTATAACGATCACGCAATTGCTCGACTTCGATGTTACGTTCGGATAATTGCGTGATGCGATCACGCAATTGCTCAGTTTCGATTTTGAGGTGCCGCTGCAGTTTCGCAATTTGTAACTCGACTTCGACCTTATATTCGGACAACTGCTCCCTTTCAGCTTTGAGATGAGCGGCTGATTCGATTTTGCTCTGGCGCAGCGAGTCGGAAACTTGTCCGAGAGTATCTTTAAGGTTTGCGATCTCCGTCTGATAGGCCGATTCGCGCTCGGCAAGCTCGGTAATCTTTGACGCGCGCCGCTCTGATTCGATTGAGCTATTTTGGAGTGCCGCGAAAAGTTCGCGCATCTGCAGTCGATAGGCCTCCGCCTGAGGGGAGGTTTTCGAAGCAGAGGTGTCCGGTGCTTCTAAGCTCGCTTCAGGTTCGAATCCCCACGCAAGCAGTCGCTCAATGCGGCCAGCCTCATCAACTTTTTCGCGG
>QHOQ01000027.1 GCA_003219355.1 Verrucomicrobiota bacterium | reverse complement strand
GCAAAGCTTGGTAAAAGAAGGTGAAGGGACATCCGAGGGAGTGGCGGCTCGCGATCCATAAAAAAGGGGAAGAGATCAGGAGTCAGAGGGACGGGAGAGGGAAGTGGCAATTTATTGCTTGCGATCTACTCTGCCGCTGCACATTCTGGAGTCGTTAACCACATACTATGAAAAAAATTGTTTTGTCCTTATTCACGGCCTTAATCGGCATCGCGTTTGTCGTTTCCTGTAAGCAACAAGAGGGAACAACTGGAACTTCGACCACAGCGGCGGCGACGACGAAACCGTCGCCTTCCGCCTCGCCGAGGAAGCACACAACCAAGAAGAAGGCGCCTAAGACCGAGGGATCGCCATCCACCAGCGAATCCCCTGGGAGCACAGAATCGCCGGCGCCCACACCCTAAAAGAGAAGCAGAAGTTCGGCACGGCAAATGGAGCCGTAAGGGATGCGTGCGACATAGATGGGCGAAGCCGAGAGGCCGAAACGAGTGGGAGCGAGTAAGTCAATCCGTCTCTTGGCGGATTTGAGGGCAGAGGGCGGGTAGAGTATGCGATCACCTGACCGACCGAGGTCAGTTGAAGAAGTCGTGTTGTACTTTACGCATATGGTGCGTTTGAAAAGGGCGCTTGCGCCCTGGTCGTTACAAGAGGAGGCGCCGCGTTCGCGAAGCTGTGGTCGGTAAAGCTGCTCGCGGCGGCGGTAAAGAGGCCAGAGCAACGGGATGTTGAGCGCCGCAGTTCTCGCGCTAGAATATTTCCGGGATGTTTGAAACGATTATCGGGTGTCTGAAATGGGGCGCTGTCGGATTCGTAGTGGCGTTTTCCCTTATGAAGCTGTACGAGACCAGCCACATTCACGACGATATTCCAAAGCCTGAGTTCAAAATACGGCAGTCGAAGCGGGCGGCGCTCGTTTTATCGACATTCGCGGCGATGCTTTCGGCCCTGGTCTGGTTGTTGGTGCAGAAGCTGGACTGAGATCGGAAGCGCGCAGTCTCTCAATGCATCTTGCTCTGGGGAAGTATCTGCCCCCACACGTCAACCCATGTAGAAACCGCCGTTCACGTTTAAAACGTGCCCGGTAATGTATGAAGCCATTGGAGAGGCGAGGAAGAGCGCTGCGTTTACAACTTCGTTTACCTCCCCGAGGCGGCCGAGCGGGATCTGTTGGATGAAGCTCTGCATCGCTTCCTGGGGCACGCCTTTGCTCATACCGATGTCGATGAAACCGGGAGCAATGGCGTTCACCGTGATGTTCTGACGCGCAAACTCGCGCGCCGAAACTTTCGTAAGGGCAATGATCGCCGCCTTACTCGAGGAATAATTTACCTGTCCAAACAATCCCATTTCGCCGCTGACCGACGACATGTTCACGATGCGTCCGCCGCTGCGCAGAATCGCGGCCGCCTTCTGCGTGACATTGAATGTGCCAGTGAGATTTACGCGCAACACACTCTCGAATTCTTCCATCGACATCTTCTTGATCGTGCGGTCGCGAATGATCCCGGAGTTGTTCACCAGAATGTCGAGGCCGCCGCGCTTGTCGCCGATCTCCATCATCATTGATTCGACTTGCTCTGGCTTCGATACGTCGCATTCGATCACCAGCGGTTCTTCCAACTCTTTGGCCACGCTGTTTGCATCCGCTTTGTTTTGACCCTCAGCATCGGCCACGTAATTGACGACGCATCTCGCGCCGCGTTTTCCAAACGCTTTGATCATTTCCGCGCCAATCCCGCGCGAACTGCCGGTAATGAGCACAACTTTGCCAGAAAAATCGCGGAGATCACTCATGGTGAGCGAAGAGCGGGACGAGAATAGCAACGGACGATGAGCGAAATAGGCAGGCCAATCAGGAGCATATGAACGATGACCGCGGTAACATCTCTCGAGACGGAATGGCGAGAGTCAACGAAGGCGAGAGGCACAACAATCCAATACATAAAACCGTAAACGGCCACTCCATAAAGCAAGTCTGAGCTGACCGCATGCTGCGTCAGGAAAGGGAATCGGCGGCTGGCCGCGTAAAAGACCGAAGCAGCCGCAAATGCGATTAAGAAATGAATTAGGAAACCCAGGCCAGCCGTCGTTAGGCCCCCGTCAAGCGCTTGCCGGCCAAGAAGACCCCTTGCGACTCCTTGCAAAACCCGGATCGGTCCGACGTTTTTTAATCCGGCGAGCACAAACGCGGACGTGATATCGAGGATTCCCGCGATTAAGCCTGCGGTCGCAATCGCGTGTAAAAAGGGAAATTTTTCCGTCGAGGCAGCAGCCAAAGATCCGCTCATGAGAGTCTCGCAACTAGGCTACAATGGCGTTGCCCGTCAAATGATTACCGTTAGACTTTCGCTCTTCCGATGGCTTCACCGATCCGCATTCTTACCGCCGTGCCGATTTGCGACGGGCATGACAGCGCCATCAATACGATCAACCTGGAATTCATCCGTCACGGGATCGAGGTCGTGTATCTTGGCTATCACCGCTCCGTTAGCGACATTGTGCGTGCTGCCGCCCAGGAGGACGTGCGTGCGATTGGCATCTCGAGTTACAACGGCGGCCACATCGAGTTTTTCGCTGACGTCGTGAGGGAACTGCGCAAACAGGGTGCGCACGACATCAATGTCTTCGGCGGCGGCGGCGGCACGATCACGCATGACGATGCAGCCATCATGGCGCGCAAAGGTGTGGATCAGATTTTTTTTGCTGGAACTTCGCTGAGTGAAATGACGGATTATGTTCGCAAACAATATGGCAAGCCCCGCAAGAAACGTACGCACGCAAAAAATCCGGACCTCGTACTGGCGCGACGGTTGACCGAGATTGAAGACAGATCCGGTGCCAGAAGGCGCTCAGCAATCACCGGTGACGGCTCAACGTCCGATAGAAGAAAAAGAACTGGTCGCGTCATAGGCTTCACAGGCCCCGGCGGAGCAGGCAAGACCACGCTCATCGACGAGTTGGTGCTGAGGTTTCTCAATCAAGATCGACATTCACGCATCGCGATTTTGTCGCACGACCCGAGCGTTATCGGGCAAGGAGCGTTGTTGGGCGATCGCGCCACCATGATTAATTCGCAGACCGATCGCGTGTTCATGCGCAGCATGGCAACGCGCGGGCAAGCTGGTGGGCTTTCGCCTGCGACTCATGACTGTCTCGCGCACCTCGCGCAATCGAATTTCGATTACGTCATTATCGAAACAGTTGGCACCGGGCAAGAAGCGATGCCGTTTCAGAACGATGGAATTATCGATCTAACCGTGCTGGTGATGAATCCGGATTATGGCAGCCGGTTGCAGTTGCAAAAGATCGTGATGCTCGATTTGGCCGAGATCGTGGTAGTGAACAAGAGCGATCTTCAGCGCGCTCGCACGGCCCACAGCGAAATCGAACAGCGTCTGGAACAGAACCGTCGTGGGCAGAAGCTGATTGACACCGTCGCAAAGCGGCATCGTGATCCTGGCGTGGATCGATTGTTCGATTTAATTTCAGCAGACAGGACGCGATAACGATCGCAAACCTATTATGAGCAAGCTTGGACAAGTGGTTGAGGCAGTTGAGAAGTACAATCAGTTCGTTCTCGATCAGGTGAAACGCGCACGGACGGACGAAAAATTTGGACGCGAGCTGATTAATCGCTGGAACGAAACCAAGGAAAAAACGCCGGTGACGCACACACCGACCGGATTGCCATTGCCACGCCTTGCACTGCCGGAAATCGACGAACCGGGCGAGATCGCGCGTTATCTCTTTGGCGAAGGATTGCCGGGTGAGTTTCCGTTTCTGAACGGCGCCTATCGCGAGATGTATTTGGAGCCGACGCGTGGAATCGAATTGAGCAGTTACGGAAAAAAAATTTCAACCAATGGTCCGAAAGAAAAGCCGACCGGCGATGACGAGCGACCGCCGGAGGAACCAACGCGGTTGTTCTCCGGATTAATGCTGGCGGAAGACACGAACGAGCGTTTCCATTATCTGACCCAACATCAGCGCACACATCGGCTCAGCACCGCGTTCGACGGGCCGACACTGTATGGCATCGACAGTGACGCGGACGGTGTCTCCGGCAAAATCGGCGAAGGCGGAGTGGCAATCGATACGGTCGAAGACATGGTGCGGCTTTATGACGGATTCGATCTTGGTTCGCCAAATTTCTCCGCCTCGATGACGATCAGCGGCCCGGCGCCGATCATCATGGCGATGTACATCGCGGCGGCCAAACGTCGTTTCGGGTCGAAAGTTGTTTCGAAACTGCGCGGCACGATTCAGGCCGACATTTTCAAGGAGGTTCAGGCGCAGAACGAAACGATTTTTCCCATCGAAGCCTCGCTGCGTTTTCTCACCGACATGGTGGAATTCACCACCCGCGAAATGCCGCGCTGGTATCCGATCTCGATCAGCGGTTATCACATCGGCGAAGCCGGCTCGACGCCTGTGCAGCAGGCGGCCTATACGCTTTCGAATGGATTCGCTTACGCGGAAATGTTCGCGGGGCGCGGAATTCCGGTCGATCAATTCGGTCCACGCCTTTCGTTCTTTCTCGATTGTGGACTCGACGCCGAATACATCGCGCTGGCGCGGGTGTCGCGCAGAATTTGGGCGATTGGAATGCGCGACGCGTACGGCGCGGGACCACGCGGGCAGCTTTTCAAATTGCACACCCAGACCAGCGGCCGGTCGCTCATTGCGGCGGAATTCAAAAATAATCTCACCCGCACGGCAGCGGAGTTGATTCTTGCTTACATGAACGCGACGAATTCGTGCCACTCAAACAGCGCGGATGAACCGTTCACAACGCCAAGCGAAGAGTGGATCCGCCTCGCCGCGCATGGGCAAGCGATCCTGCTCGAGGAATCCGGCATTTTCAAACACACCATGAACATGTTAAGCGGCTCGCCGGGCATGAAAGCAGTGGAGCGCGCAGTGGAGGCTGCGATTCTCGAAGAGTTCCGCGAGATCGAGCGTCTTGGAGGCGTGCTTGCCGCGGTTGAAGATCGTTTTCAGCGCAGCCAAATTCAGAATGCGGCGCATCGTTACGAACAGCAAATTTACGACGGGACTCGGCCGATTATTGGATTGAATCGATACCGCAACGGAACGGATGACATCCCGGAAGTGAAACTCGCGCGCACACCGCGCGCGAAACAACAGTTGCAGATTGATCGACTTGCCAAATTCAAAAAGAAAAACGCCGGGAAAGCGAAGCGTGCCCTCGACAAACTTGTCGATGTTGTGGAGCGCGGCGAAAATTGTTTCCCGGCGTTGCTCGACGCGGTGGAAGTGTCCTCGTTAGGCCAAATTACCGACCACTTGCAGGAAGTCGTCGGCAGGTTCCGGCCAATGGTGTAAAGGGGTGAGCCGCCTTGGATACGCTGGGTTCATTCATGACCGCTGTTCATGGCTGGCAAGGATTAGCAGGATGTACCGCAAATTTGTGAATCAATTCATTGAGGTCATCGATGGGTGGACGCAAGCCGTGGGACACGCGTGCTGCGCCGCGCTAATGGATCATGGCACCGATTGCCCTCACCATAGTCTCCGCTTGGAACTACAACGCTCAGGTGCCCGATCCAGACTGATCGCAATTCTGCTGGCCTGTGTCGCCATGCTCCAGCCAAACGCGCTATTTGCAGATATGATCCGTGTGCGCCACACGGAAGGCCTGATCCATGGCTTTCTTGTCGTGCGGACCCTTGAAGGTAAGGCCATAGCCGATGGTCAGATGACGCAGGACGCGCTGGGCGATCGCGTAACCACCCATCTAATATTTCGTTTCAAAGATGGTTCGATCTACGAGGACACGACGATATTCTCTCAGCGCGGTACATTCCGCCTCTTGAGCGACCGCCTAATTCTGAGAGGTCCGTCGTTCAAGCAACCGATGGACACCTCGATCAACACTTCTACAGGCCAAATTAAGGTCCGTTACACCAAGGCTAAGGGCAAAGAGAAAGTCATTGCCCAGCGGATGGAGCTGCCGCCAGATGTCGCCAACGGCTTACTCTTAACACTGATGAAGGACATAAAACCGAGTGTGCCGCGAACGACGGTGTCAATGGTGGCGACCACGCCAAAGCCGCGGCTCGTCAAGCTTGCGATCCTTCCGCAAGGGGAGGAACCGTTCACGATTGGAAGGTTCAGTCATAAAGCCATGCACTTTGTTGTGAAAGTTGAAATCGGAGGCCTCACTGGCTTCGTAGCGCGTCTGATGGGGAAGCAACCGGCAGACACGCATGTTTGGGTCCTCGGCGGCGAGGCCCCGGCCTTCGTCAAGGCCGAGGGCTCACTGTACGTGGGCGGCCCGATCTGGCGAATACAACTGGCTAGCGCCGGAATCTTCTAGAGAGGCTATATTCCGGCGACCCGCCTGATTTCATCGAGCGCGGCGGGATTTTCCAACGCGGAGGTGTCGCCGAGTTTTTCGCCGATGTAGGCGGCACGAACGACCCGTCGCATCACTTTGGCGTTTCGCGTTTTCGGAATGTCTGGCACGAAAAATACGTCGCGCGGCGCGAGCGCTTTCCCGAGATCGCGCGCGACATTCCTTTTTAATTCAGCGGCAAGACTTGCTCTGAGAGCAGTCGAAGGATCCATATCTCCATTCGCGTGTTTCTTTAAAACGCAAAAACAAACCAGCGCTTCTCCTTTGATCGGATCGGGAACGCCGACCGCTGCGGCTTCACTTACCTGTGGATGCGCCACCAGAATCGATTCCACTTCCGCCGGGCCAAGACGTTTGCCCGCAATTTTAATCGTGTCATCGCTGCGACCGAGAATGTACCAAAGTCCATCGTCATCGATTGCTGCCCAGTCGCCGTGCACCCAAGTGTCCCGCCAACGCGACCAATAACTCTCGACGTAACGTTGCGGATCACGCCAGAAGCCGCGCGTCATTCCGATCCACGCCTCGCGAATGACCAGTTCGCCGACTTTACCGCGAACGGATTTGCCGTTTTCATCGACCACGTCCGCCGCCATTCCAGGTAACGGCCCGGAAAACGCACACGGTTTCATTGGCGTGAGGACGTTGCCCATGACGATGCCACCGGAGATTTCCGTGCCGCCGGAATAATTAATGATCGGGAGTTTTCCCCGACCGACATTTTGGAACAGCCACATCCATGGATCCGGGTTCCACGGTTCACCAGTGGAAGCGAATTTGCGGAGCGACGAAAGATCGTGTCGATGCACGATTTCGTCGCCATAGCGGCGGAGCGCTCGAATCAGTGTCGGGGACACGCCCAGGGCCGTTACTTTGTGTCGATCTACCAGCGACCAGACGCGGTCGGGTCCAGGGAAATCTGGGGCGCCGTCGTAAAGCATCATTGTCGCGCCGAGCAACAAAGTTCCGAACACCTTCCACGGTCCCATCATCCACCCCATGTCCGTCATCCAGAAAAGTGTTTCGTCTACGTGCAGATCGAGTCCCTGCCACATGTCTTGTGCGGATTTGATCGGGAAGCCACAGTGCGTGTGCACCGCTCCTTTTGGCTTACCAGTGGTGCCCGATGTGTAGATGATCATCATCGGATCTTCCGCGCTAGTGCGCTGGGTCGGCGCGTCATCAAATGGTCCGCCCAATTTCGTCGGTGGCCCTGCATTAGCCTTCAGATCTTCGACAAACCATTCGCCCGCTTGGTTGAGAACAATGAGCTGTCGCAGCGTCGGAATTTGCGATGCCGCTTCGTCGGCGACCGGTTTCATCGCGCAAAATTTTCCGCGACGACAAGTTCCGGCCGCGGTGAAAAGAGCTTTCGCGTCGGCGTCTTTTAGTCGAGAAACGATGGCGGCCGCGCCGAAGCCGGAGAAGAGCGGCAGGAAAATTCCGCCGATTTTTATGATGGCAAGCATGGCGACGACAATTTCGGGCACCATTGGCATGAACACACCGATGGCATCGCCTTTGCCGAGGCCGAGACTGCGCAGCGCCGTCGCCATCCTGTTCACTTCCTCGCGCAGCTCTTTATAAGTAAGTGTTCGGATCGTTCCGTCTTCGATTTCGGATTTGATTGCGATGCGGGCGTCTGTCGGAGTGGCGGCATACTTATCGAGCATGTTGTGAACGATGTTCATTTCGCCATCGACGCACCAGCGCGCCCATGGTTTGCCCTCGCTGAGATCGACAACACGGGAGTACGGTTTGTAAAATTGGACCTCGAGATCGCATAGGACGGTGTCCCAAAACCAGGTGATGTCCGTTGTCGATCTTCGCATCAGCTCCTCAAATGAGCCGAGGGCATGCTTGCTGATGAAGCGCTGCAAATTGGATTTTGCAATTAGCTCTGGCGTTGGGCGCCAGACAAATTCTCCTCCAAATTGAAATTCGCTCATGCCGGAAGTGTGTCCGATTTTGAAGTACAGGGCAACCGTACTGCTCACGCGAGGCTATGACGCAACCGCTCCTGTGTTCGCTTGCTCGGTAGGAATTCATCGGCAGATTGCAGTTTCGATTTGTCATGACGACAACGCTTGCTCATCAACTGGCTGATTACGCTTGCGCGCTTCAGTTTGAGGAGCTTTCACCCGAAGTGATACACGAAGTGAAGCGACGCGTAATTGACTCGTTAGGCTGCGCACTCGGGGCGTGGGAAGAAGAACCCTGTCGGATTGCGCGCGAGGTTGCATCAGAGTTTTCGGCGAAGCGAGGATCGACAATTATCGGCACCAATCACAAGGCGCCACCGGACTGGACAGCGTTCGCGGACGGCTGCGCCATCCGCTATTTCGATTACAACGATACTTATTTGTCGAAGGAACCGGCGCATCCAAGCGACAATATTTCCGCCGCGCTGGCGATTGCGGAGAGCGTCGGCG
>QHOQ01000233.1:3881-5316 GCA_003219355.1 Verrucomicrobiota bacterium | reverse complement strand
ATCCATGTGGTCCCACGGCTGCGCGTCTGCTGTCCATATATGCATCTGCGGTTTGAATAAGGTTGGATCGTCCAGGCTCGCAGCGTTGATCCCGTGTCCTTGATCACTAATGCCGCCAAAAAGCCGAGAACCGCAGTCCGGGCAAAAGCCGCGCTTGTTGTGGCCACCGGATTCGCTGGAAGTCTGATAATACCGTGCTGAGCCTTTCGTGATTTTGAATGCCTTGGCCGGGACATAGACAACCGCGGAAAACGAAGTGCCGGTCGCTCGCTGACAATCCCGACAGTGGCAATTAAACATCACGATCGGCTCAGCTGTGACTTGGTAGCGAATCCCGCCGCAAGCGCATCCGCCGGTAAAAGGTGCGGACATTTTCTTAGTCGTGGTTGTGGCCGGCCATCATGGCGACCGGAGCAGCGCCAAAACGTTTTGCCGATCGTGCGCGGGCTTTAACCACCTCTGTTTCCCGATTGCGCGGCGGCGCATTGGTGACCAATGAATTGAGCAGTTCCCGCGCGGCCAGCGTCACCCGGTCGACCGCCCGATTGAAAGCGTCCTCATTTGCTTTCGATGGTTTAGTGAAACCGCTCAATTTTCGGACGAACTGAAGGGAAGATGCCCGGATTTCTTCCTCAGTCGCGGGCGGTGCGAAGTTATGAAGTGTTTTGATGTTTCGACACATGATGATTAAGCCTGAGTTAAGGTTGTAAGAATGAATTCTCCTATCGATTTGCGTTCGCGGCCATTTGCGCGGCTACTCGTTCCTCTTGCTCTCTGAGTTCGGGAGTAAACGCTTCGCCAAAATCCTCCGCCTCGTGCACCTGGCGGATTTCGATTTCTGCCCCTTCCCCAAACGGCGCGCGCTTGACCCACTCGATCGCTTCGTCTTTCGACTTCACCCGCCAGATCCAGAAGCCCGCGATCAGGTCCTTGGATTCGTGGAACGGCCCGTTTGTCACTGTATGCTTGCCGCCAGCGAACTTGACGCGCGCGCCCTTTGAGGTCGGGTGGAGGCCTTCGCCCGCGAGCATGATCCCCGCTTTGGCCAGCTCTTCGTTATACTTTCCCATTTCCGTCAGGAGCTTCTCGTCCGGCATCAGGCCGGCTTCTGAGTTCTTGTCCGCTTTAACCAGAATCATGAATTTCATTGGTATGTTTTCCTTTCGTTTTTCAACAGACTCTCAATACCCCATTCTTAACCGTCGCCTGTTTTTCTCCGTTAGCCTCCCGCGATCGCGCCCATGATAAAGAAGGGCTCCGCGCCGGTCGCGATCGCTTCGGGCAATTGGGCATCCGGCGGCTCATGAGATAGGTCCTCTCCGCAAACGAAGAACCGGACCAGCGGGCGGCGTTCGTGCGTGACGTGGTCACGCATCGTTCCGCGTAACACTGGATATTTCGTTTCTAGTGCGTCGAGAATTGTTCGCTGCGTAAC
>QHOQ01000233.1:0-3830 GCA_003219355.1 Verrucomicrobiota bacterium | reverse complement strand
CAGCCATGTCTCACAAATGCCTCAACACATACCAGCGGTCAAAGGCGCACGGCTCGATTCCCACTGCATCCGCCAAGCAGCAATGCCAGCTGCTACGATCCACGGTCCGAGGGCGAAAAGCTGCCCATCGGGCTGCCACATCGTGAACGCGCACAGGTTTGCAGAGGCGTGGAAGAGCATGGCCGCAACTACACTGCCCCGCGCGTGCATCATGATCAGGGTTATTACCATCGACCACGCCATCAATTCGAGAGCGAACGGTAGGAACCCGGTCCCATATTGCGGCGTTCCGCTGATGATGAAGAGCGGCAGATGCCAGCATGCCCACGCTACACCGAGGATCAGCGTCCCCGTGATCGGTCCAAAGCGTCCCAGCAATCGCGGAAGGGCAAAGCCACGCCATCCCGGTTCCTCACCTATAACCACTGCTAGCTGACCAAGCAGGAGCGCTGTCACAGTTCGCGGTGGGCGGTGAAAAAACGAATCGTGAGGCAGATGGAAGCCGACGGACACCGCATCACGCATCAGGTAGATAATGGGCGGAACGCAGATCGCGATAATTGCCCATCGAAATGGTACTCGGCGCACAATCCGGAGGTAAAATGCTCCCAGCTCAGCGCCTCCGCCTTCCACCGCTGCGCTCATCAGCGCCGCGCCGTGTGGCGCCAGGACAGCAGTCAAATAAAGCCAGCGTCCAGGCCACGCGAAAGGAGACAGGTGCTGCGCGAAAAGTGCAATCCAAGCCGTCCAACTGATCGCGTACGCAATGAGAAAGAACATCGCGATTCGCGAATTCCTTACCTGGGCAGGGTTCAACGCGAACAATTTTGCTGCCTCGGCGATGCGCTCGTTCACTTGAATCTCCGCCTGCAATGCAAGCACTTCGTTCGCGAGCGATGCTGACGAGATAGCTTACGATGTCCTGTTAACGCAGGATCATGGCAGCGTTTGGGCTTCGACTGAAAGGACGGCGGGAAGATCACGCACGATCGGTTTCCAGGTGTCGCCGGCATCCGATGATCCGTAAACCTGACCGCCGGTGGTGCCGAAGTACACGCCGCACGAATCGAGCGAGTCAACCGTCATCGCGTCGCGCAGTACGTTCACATAGCAATCACGTTGCGGCAGACCTTTGGTGAGCTCTTCCCATTCGTTTCCACCAGTGCGGCTGCGATAGACCCGCAACTTTCCATCGGGCGGGAAGTGCTCGGAGTCGCTTTTGATCGGCACGACGTAAATCGTCTCCGGCTCGTGCGCGTGAATGTCGATCGGGAACCCGAAATCGCTCGGCAAGTTCCCGCTGACTTCGCGCCACGAATCGCCCGCGTCATCGCTCCGCATCACGTCCCAGTGTTTTTGCATGAAGAGCGTGTTCGGCCTCGATGGATGCATCGCGATGCGGTGAACGCAGTGGCCGACCTCCGCAATGGGATCAGGCATGTATTGCGAATGCAAACCGCGATTGATCGGCTTCCACGTCTTACCGCCGTCGTCGGTCCGGAACGCGCCTGCGGCCGAAATAGCGATGAAAATTCGTTGTCGATCTTTCGGATCGAGAAGAATGGTGTGCAGACACATGCCGCCTGCGCCCGGCTGCCATTTAGGGCCGGTGTCATGTTTGCGCAGACCCGACAACTCCTGCCAGGACTTTCCGCCGTCTTTTGATTCGAACAGTGCGGCATCCTCCACGCCGGCGTAAACGTGATCTCGATCGTCGAGCGACGGTTCAAGATGCCAGACCCGCTTGAACTCCCACGGATGCTGGGTGCCGTCGTACCACTGGTGCGTGCCCGGGACGCCGTCGTAAACGAATTTGTTACTTTCACCCATCGGCATACCCTGCGGACTTGTTGTCGGCCCGCCACCTGGCGTGTCCCAGGTTTTGCCGCCGTCGTCGGAACGCTGAATGATCTGTCCGAACCACGCGCTGGTCTGCGACGCGTACAGCCGGTCCTGATCAACCGGAGAACCTTTCATGTGATAAATCTCCCAGCCCGCAAAATGCGGGCCGTCAACTTTCCAGTCTTTCCGCTTCTCGTCCGATGTCAGGACGAACGCGCCCTTCCGTGTGCCAACCAGTAATCGTACTTTGCTCATTGTTTACACTTGCAACCGCGGATTACGCAGATCAACACGGATTTTTTATTTCCTTATTTCGCTATGCAAATGTTCTTCGCCTCGGTGAAGAATCGCAATGCTTCTTCGCCGCCTTCGCGACCGACACCGCTTGCTTTCATGCCGCCGAACGGAACACGCAGGTCGCGCACGAGCCAGCAGTTCACCCAGACTGTTCCGGTGTGAATTTGTTCGGCCACGCGGTGCGCGCGATTGAGGTTTTGCGTCCAGACGCTCGAGGCCAGGCCGTAATCGGTGTCGTTGGCGTAACCGATCACTTCCTCTTCGTTGTCGAACGGCGTGATGGTGATGACCGGGCCGAAGATTTCCTCACGATTTGTGCGACATGAAACCGGCAAATCGGTGATGATCGTCGGCGGAAAGAAATAACCGTAGCGGCAGCGATCGTTGATTGGCTTCGGCGCTTTACCGCCGAGCGCGATCTTCCCGCCTTCCTCCTGCGCCAAATCGACATAGAATTTTATTTTATCTAGCTGCGTCTTGTTCACGATCGCGCCTTGTTCGGTCTTCTCGTCCAGCGGATCGCCAACTTTTAGTTTCGAAGCCTTCTCGATGAAGCGATCAACGAAATCTTTGTAAGCGGAGCGCTCGGCGAACACGCGCGAACCGCACAGGCAGATTTGGCCCTGGTTTGCGAACGACGATCGCACGCTGCCGGCGATGGCAGCCTCCAGGTCGGCGTCGGCGAAAACGATGTTTGGGTTTTTTCCGCCCAGTTCGAGTGAAACTTTCTTGAACAACGGTGCGCACGCCTCCGCCACTTTCCGCCCGGTGACCGTGCCGCCCGTAAACGAGATCGTGTTGATCTTTGGATGCGCCGTGATCGCAGCGCCGACATTTGGTCCAGTTCCGTGCACTACGTCTTGTGCGATTTCGCAAAGCATGTAAGCCGTCACCGGTGTCAGCTCGCTTGGTTTAGCTATGGCGATGTTACCGACCGCGATGGCGGGCGCAATTTTCCAGCTCAGCAAATAGAGCGGCAGGTTCCACGGCGAAATCAGTCCGGCGATGCCGCGCGGCTGACGCGTCGTATAGTTGAAAGCGACGTTGTCGGTGATATGGGCTTCCGACTCGGTGTGCAGGATCGCAGTCGCGAAGAAGCGGAAGTTGGCTACCGCGCGTGGAATGTCGAGGCCGCGCGCAAGCGAAAGCGGCTTACCCGTGTCGATCGACTCCGCCCGTGCGAATTTCTCCAGATCACGCTCGATCAAATCAGCGATGCGCAGGAGAATTTTCGAGCGTTCCGCCGCGGGCGTGCAAGACCAATCGACGAATGCCTTCTCCGCCGCCACGACGGCAAGATCGACATCACGGCTGTCGCTGTCCGCGACTTGCGAATAGGACTTCCCGGTCGCCGGTTCGATGTTGTCCAGATATTTCCCGCCGACTGGCTCAATAAATTGGCCATCGATGAAGTTTTGAATTTTGTCGGCTTCGGTGCGCACGCGTCGATGACAAAATCAAACATCGAACACCAAACATCAAACATAGAGTGGCGGTGAGGGAGGGATTATCCAACGCTTCGCGTTGGCTCCGGAGTTAGATCCCGCAATGGCGGGATTTTAACCCATGCGCTTCGCGCCCCACCGGTCGAACAAGTTCTCATCTCCCGTACGTGAGCGTGTACGGTGCGGCGAAGGCGAGCGGTTTGCCGCGTCGGGAACATGGCGGTGAGGGAGGGATTCGAACCCTCG
>QHOQ01000026.1 GCA_003219355.1 Verrucomicrobiota bacterium | reverse complement strand
TCGCCGACCTTTTGGCATCGCGAACATCGCAGTGGAATTATTTGGTGCACGGCCGCAGCCCCGCGTTTTTCGAGCGCACCGCGGAATTACCATCATCCGAATTAGAGACGGCCACAAAACGCGAAGCAATTCGCTGCCATCAAACGCAAATCAAACTGTCGAGGCGACGTTTTCTTAGATACGCCGCACGTCCGGAGCGCTTTCTTCGTGTTAAACGCGAGAGCGCTGTCCAGCGCGATGGCGCCGTTTATTCCGTTTCTCGAGCGCGTGACAACCTCGATGTCGATCTTTGTTTTTCAGCCGATCCGTTTCGTATGCAGAGGAACAAGTTTTTCGTTTTGGGTCGCGATTCCCTTGGGCGAAAACGCGCGTGCCAGATCCGTCTTCCCGGCTGCTCGGCCGATCTTGAAATGTTGGATTGCGCTACGAGTCGCAGCATTGGCATCGCCCGTTACCGGGGTCATCCATTTGCTGGCAAGTTCACGCTTCCATTGCATCTGTTTTCGCCGATCCACGATTTGTTCATCAAGGTCGACCGGCGTTTGTGGTTCTTCGATGAGGCCGGTTGGACCGAGATTCCGGGTGTGCCGAGCCTAACAAAGGTCCCTCATTCCATGATTTCCGCTGAGGCATATTCGCTTGCGGTTCATTAGGAGTTTCGCCTCGCCAGGCCCAGTGTAACATCGGGTTTTCCCCGGCCTAATCCGCCTGCTGGCCTAGGGGAAGAATCCGATAAAAGCGGAACCATTGGAAACTCGTCTTAGCGGGAACTGCAACGTGATTGCAACGTGATGCGAGTAAAACCGCTTACCACTCTTTGAAATCGCCAGCTTCAGGTGAACACGCCTGAACTTGTTATGCGGATATGTTATGCAAATGGCGACAGAGATTGATGGGAAGTCACTTTGTCGTCGGTGAAATTAACAGTGGCGACCCTAACGGGATTCGAACCCGTGTTACCGCCGTGAAAGGGCGGTGTCCTGGGCCTAAAGCCGGGCAATATCGAATTGAGTTCGTGGCACGCAAGGCAAATTGGCGACGCGAGCTTGCTTTTCCTCGCCGAAATGCCGGCGGCACACTACCTACAGATCGCTCTCAACTAAGAGCGACAATTAACTGTGCCGTGTGGGCAGTAGCGCCTCGATGCTGTTTCAAAACTCCTTCGGCGCTTTGCACTAGTAGCCGCCGCACTTCATTGTCGCGCAGAAGTTTTTTGGCCGCGCATTCAAGCTCTTCGACATCGAGCACCTGAATCGCACCATTCTTTGCGACGAGCGTCTGCGCAAGCGCCCCAAAGTTCTCCATGTGCGGGCCAAAGATTACTGGTTTGCCCGCTGCAATCGGTTCGACCGGGTTCTGGCCCCCGTGCGCCGTCAAACTTTTTCCCATGAAAACAACAGTCGCAATACCATACCAGCATTGAAGTTCACCGGTTGTGTCAAGAAGCACGCAATCTGGCTTTGCATCGCGATGATTTCTCGCTTCGCCCGCAAAACGTACTTGCAGCGATAGGGCCTCAAGTTGCGCACGGATTTCGCGCACCCGTTCCACATGTCGCGGCGCTATAAACAAGCGCAGCGAAGGAAAGTCCTGACGCAACTTCAGGAAAACCTTGGCAAGAATTTCCTCTTCACCAGGATGAGTGCTGCCGCCGAAAAGTACGAGCTGGTCCTGATTTGAAGAATTTAGCTCGAACACCCCGGTTTTTTGAGTGTGCTCGCCATCGTCTCGACTAACCGGATCGTATTTGATGCTGCCAGTGTGCCGAATTCGGGTGCGCTCGACGCCGAGTTGTTGCCATCGATCGACGTCCGCAGATTCTTGCACGCAGACCAGATCAAGAAGTCGGAAAGTCGGCGCGACGAGAAATCGGAATAATCGAAATCTCTTTTCCGATCTTGGCGATAGGCGCGCGTTGACAAGCGCAATTGAAATTCGGCGCGCGTGAGCTTCCGCGACGAGGTTTGGCCAAATCTCCGCCTCAATCAGTAGAATTCTCGCTGGGCGAATCACCGCAAAGGCGCGTCGCATGATCGGCCAAAAATCGAGTGGGGCATACATCACCTCGATCCAGAAAGGGGCATTCCTGTTTGCCAAAGCAAACCCGGTGGTAGTCGTGGTGGTGAGCACACAATGTAGATCCGGTTCGAGAGCACGCAGCGCACTCGCCAGTTTGAGTGCGACCGCGACTTCGCCCACGCTCACTGCATGCAGCCATGTGGATCTTTGCCTCGGCAAGCGTGCGCGTACATCGATCCCGTAAATTCCGAGGCGCTGCCCAAATTTTTCGCGGTAGCCGCCGCGACGGAACATCTTCATCAAATAGCCCGGCAAAAAAAACAAAAGCCCGAGTGGCCAGAGCAAATTGTAGATGACGCGAATCATGTCATGCTCGCCGGGGCTCGGCGCAAGAATAAGACTTGGGTGGCACCGTATTTTCGCGCCCGGAGGATATCCCAAACCTTTATTGCTGGAGTTTGCTCAGTCGGACGCTTTTCCAGAACGAAAACGCCATCCGGCTCGACTAATCGCGCCAATGCTCCATTCGTCAGAAGCTTTTCGGTGAAACGCTCGCCAGATTTTGTTTTTTCGTAGGGCGGATCCGCAAAAATGATTTGGAATCTTTCAGACCCGGAAGATCTCCTGAGGAATTCGAAGACTTCCTGCCGGCGCACCCGTCCCTCAAGTTTTGCTTTCGCGAGGTTCTTCTCGATTGTCTGAACTGATTGTCGATCTTCATCGACAAAGAGAACCGAGGAAGCACCACGGCTGAGCGCTTCAATCCCGAGCGCGCCGCTCCCGGCGAAAAGATCGAGTACCCGGGCATCGATTATGGCGTCGCCTAAACTGGAAAAGATCGCGGCTTTCACACGGTCCATGGTTGGTCGAACCCCGCTCCTCGGAACCGCCAGGCGGACGCCGCCGGCGCTGCCGGCGATCACTCTCATGGCGATGGGATTGGCGTTGCGCTGGTTTCTGGTGACGTTGCTTCCGGGCCAACAGACGGCGAAGGCGCGACCGGAGTTACCAGGTCGGTCCGTTTCCTCTTTTTTGGTCTCTCTCGTTTTCCGCCGCCGAACAAGCTGTTGATCGCATCACCAAGATCTTTTAGATCTCGCCCCACCAGCTTATCCATCAAATTTGTTTTTGGCCGATCAACGCTACCGCCAACCTGAAAATTGAGGGCAAAGTAACCCGGTTCGCTAATGGGTTGGAAATTGTCGCGAATCGCTCTAAAAAGCTGACTTCGAAGTTTTTCGTTGATCGCGAGTTGAGAATCGAGTTTCAACTTGCCATCAAACGTGACGGTCCCGGATGCGGAGAGGCGAATATTCGGCGAACGCAAGATCAACTCATCGATGGTAACAAAACCGGGATCGATGTGGTACTTCGCCCGGGCCTGCTCAAGACGAAGCTCAGTCAGCTCTTCGATCTGGAGGATTTGCCCGATTGCGACTAGAAGACTGTATTGCTGCAATCTTCCATCGCGCAGAAAAATCTCGCCGCCACCAATCAGCGCATCGGGATCGGCAGTTTTTCCTGACGCTTCGAATTTTCCCTCTAGTTTGCCCTGCACCATTCCCTTGGCGCCGCCGGCATCTGCGACAACCTGATCAGCTTGGACATTACGAAACGTCACGCTCGCAGTGAACGGGGAATCCTCTGCCTCCGGCTGCATGGCGAACTGGCCACTGATCTCGCCGTTCCCCGCCCGCGCGGACATTTTCGAAAGCTCCAGCACGTTTGGTTCATAGCGGAGCGGTGATTGCAATTGCTCGAGAAAAAAGCGATCCCGCACTGAAATCTTCGCGATCTTAGCATTGCCACGAAGGGCAAGACCGTTGCGCACGCTGGAGCGAAAATCCACACCTGTGAAGGTTCCAATCACATTACCGTCGTGGTCGAGAAAACTGAAATTGCCGCCCTTAATGTTGACTCGCTGAACCTCCGGAGCCAAGCCTGCGTAAGGCCTCGGGAATTTGCGGATTGTGCCTGGCCTTGGCGAAAGAAGAGGTACTGGCGGAGGAGACGCAGTCAAATCAGAGGGCACCGTTGCAGTTTGCGCTTCCGAGGTACTTTGAGTCTCTTCTGCAGCTGAAGTCTCTTTTTCTCGCGAACCGGGCAATCGCCATTTCCCTCCCATGTCTTGCAACCAAATTACATTTGGATCAACCAGCGACACTTCTTTGATCACCAGCCGTCGTGAAAAAAGCGAGAGAAAACGAACGCGAAGCCGGAACGTTCTCGCTTCAAGAAAGTGCTTCTGGCTCACAACGGGGTTCTGCGCGATGGTAATCCCGCTTAGTTCGAGACCGCCCCAAGGTGTCACGCTCATGCGCCGAATCTCCAATGCGGCACCGAGTCGCTCACTCAGTTCTTGTTGAATCTTTGCTTGTGTCGCTTGCGATTGCACATACAAGTTCACCCCGATTAAGAGAATCGTGCCAAGCGCAATCACTGTCCCAAAGGCAATCAACACAACTAGGCGTAACTTTCGCACGCGGAGACGTTACGCAGCCCCACTTTGAAGAAAAGATCAAAGCCCTTTTCCTTTCTTTCCTCTGTGTGAACAAGACAGTCATCATTCTCAACCCGGCCGCAGGAAGCGAGCCAGCAGAGCGTTGGCGGGAACGTATCGAATCGATCGCGCAGGGGAATGGCTTGTTTACCACTTCACGCTCCGGCGATGCAGAGACGCTGGCCCGACGTGCCGCAAATAACGGGTTCGAAAAAATCGTTGCGGCCGGCGGGGATGGGACAATTAACGAGGTGGTCAACGGCTTGGTGGGAAGCGGGGCGGCGTTAGGCCTGCTCCCTATAGGAACGGTAAATGTCTTCGCGATGGAGCTTGGCCTGCCCGCGCATAATCTCGAACGTTGCTGGGATATTATTCAGGATGGGAATACGCGCCTCGTCGATCTCCCGAGCGCAAATGGGAAATACTTTGTCCAGCTCGCCGGCGTGGGCCTTGACGCGCAAGTCGTGAAGGAAACCAGCCTCACTTTCAAACGCAGTTTCGGTCCGCTCAGCTATCTCATCTCCGCTGCGCAAATCGCAGCACGGCAGCCGCCGAGACTTTTCATTGAATCGGAGAATGCTTCCATCGATGAGGGGTCTTTTGTTCTCGTTGGCAATGGGCGACTTTATGGAGGACCTTTTCCGTTCTTCAAACACGCGGTCATCGATGATGGATTATTTGATGTCGTCGTGTTCAAGCGGCTCGGCTATCTCGAGATCATCAAGTATCTGCAAGACGTGGTGTTCAGTTCGGACATTCGCGTCCCCGAGATTGAATATTTTCAGACCCGGCATTTGCGCATCACGAGCGAACAGGATGTTCCCGTGGAACTCGACGGTGAATTGGTCGGTAGTTGTCCGGTTGATTTTCAAATCCGGAAAAAAGCGGTTCGGGTGTTAGTGCCTGCCACTTCGTCGTCGTAACGGACGGCGTTGCGAGAGCTAGTCTTTGGCCTAAATCCGCGTGATGTTCCGCGCGATGGATCCCGGTGATCGATGGATTCGAGAAAAAGCAGCGGCGTCATTAAATCCACCACAGGTTGAAACCACTCTCGTCCGACTTGGCGAAGGGTGGCCGGCAAACGCCCCTCCTCTTGTCGAGGTGGTCGAGCAATTTCCGCTGGGCGAAGCTGCCCTGCTTCACCTCCTCGCCGTCTCCAGCAGTTGCGCCGCCAGATTCGTTCGGAATCCCGAAACTCTTCTTTGGCTCCATCGACCTGAGACGTGTCTCGCGGCGCGTGATTATGGAGAAATGTTCAGCGATCTCCTCACCCTGGCTGGCGATTCAACCTCGGCGGGGAATTTCGGAGCGCTTCGTTTTTGGAAGGGCCGCGAGATGACGCGAGTCGCGCTTCGGGAACTTGCGAATGTAGCTCCGCTTGAAGAAACCACAGCGGAGCTTTCGCGGATCGCGGAGATTTGCATCCGCCGCGTATTCGAACACTGGAATACGGAATTGCGGAGCCGCTACGGTTCTCCCAGGGCCGAATTCGCCATTCTGGCACTCGGCAAACTCGGCGGTGGCGAGCTGAATCATAGCTCGGATGTCGATCTTCTTTTTCTCTACAGCGATGAGGGCCAGCTCTCGCCGCGCCTCTCCTATCACGAGTTCTTTAATCGGCTGGCAAAGAAGATTCTCGAAACTTTTTCGACACATCATCCGGAAGGCTCGCTTTTTCGCGTAGATCTTCGCCTCCGCCCGGAAGGCTCGGCTGGACCGCTCGCGCGATCGCTCGAGAGCATGGAAAATTATTATGCCGGTTTCGGCGAAACCTGGGAGCGCCTTGCCCTGATCAAGGCGCGCGGAATCGGCGGCAGTCGGGAGTTGGCTTATGAATTCTTACGGCAACATCAGCCCTTCATTTATCCGAAGAGTCCGACCCCCGATTTGCTCGATGAGATCGCCAATATCAAGCGACGCATCGAGCGCGACGTCGTCGGACATGAGCAGCTGGAGCGCGATGTCAAACTCGGCCGCGGTGGCATTCGCGAAATCGAGTTCGTGGTGCAGGCGCTGCAGCTTATCCATGGAGCGCACAATGCGTTCCTGCAGGAACCGAGCATGCTCAAAGCGTTGCGCGCTCTTCGTCAATTGGATCTTCTTCCCCGGGACGAAGTGCTGGCGCTCGATAAGGCGTATCGCTTTCTCCGGCGTGTCGAGCACCGTTTGCAAATCGAAGCTGAGCAGCAGACTCACACCGTTCCACGCGATTCGGAAGCTTTGCGGCGCCTCGCTCTTAGCCTCCGTTTTTCATCCGGTGAACGATTCACTGCGGCACTGCAAGAAAAGATGCATAGTGTGCGCTCCATTTTTGAACGGGTTATTTCCAAAACGCATGCGGAACCGGCCAAAATTGATTTGGGAATTTTCAGCGACCAAAAGCGGGCGGCCAAGGCGCTCGCGGATCTGGCGCAAGGACCTGCCAGCTTCCATATCGCGCCGCGGACTCGCCAAATATTCCGCAAGCTACGCCCGGTTTTGCTCGAATGGCTCGGGAAAGCGGCAGATCCAGATGCAACTCTCAATCAATTGGTTCGCTTCGTTGAAGTCTACGGCTCGCGCAGTTTGCTCTTCGAACTTCTCGTCACGAATCCCCGACTGCTCGAACTGTTAATAAAAATCTTCGATGCCAGCCGGTTTGCCAGCGAGCTTTTAATCCGCCATCCGCACCTTCTCGAAGAAATCACACGCGGCGAACAACTGGACCGCCCAATCGTATTAAAGGAACATTTGCATCGCCTCTCTTCGCTCGATGCGACCCGGGTCAATGTCGATGCAGTGCGCGCGTACCGGCAAACCCAGTTACTGCGAATTGTCCTTCGGGACGTATTAGGCCTGGCCGATCTCGGCGAGACGCAGACCGAACTTTCCGCACTGGCCGAAGCCTGCCTGCTCTTTGTGACCAAGCTTCTTAAAACCAAGCAATTGACCATCATTGCTCTCGGAAAATTTGGCGGACGCGAGATCAGTTATGGTGCAGATCTCGATGTCTTGTTCGTGGGAGAGGAGGTTCGTTCCGCGCAGAATCTTGTTGTCACAATGGCGCAGCCTAGCGCTGAAGGAAGTATTTGGGCACTCGATGCGCGGCTGCGTCCCGAGGGAGAAAAGGGGCCGCTGGTTTGCTCTCTCGAGACTTATCAAGCCTATTACGCCGGCCGTGCTCAGCCTTGGGAACTACAAGCGCTGACTCGCGCACGGGCCGTTACCGGGCCGCTGCGAAGCGAGTTTATCGAAATGGCAAAACGCGTATGGCGTGACGCCGGCCAACATGCCGATCTTCGCGCTCGAATCGACAACATGCTCGAACGCATTCGGCGCGAGCGCGGAAGTGGATCGGATTTTCTCGATCTCAAAACCGGAATCGGCGGAATTATCGAAGGGGAATTTTTGGTTCAAGCGCTGCAGATGCGAGAAAATATCTGGGAACCAAGTTGGCATCACGCCGTCGATCGCTTACACAAAAGCGGGCGTCTTGATGATTTAGAAATTGCTAATCTCAAAACTGCTTACTCATTCCTGCGCCGGTGTGAATCTGGGTTGCGACGTCACGAGAACAAAAGCGTCTCAGCATTTTCAAGCGATCCTGATGAACAACGAAAGCTAGCCATTCGTCTGGGCTATGACAGCTTCGAAACCTTTCGCCGCGACTATGTCGACGCTCGCGACAAAATTCACGAAGTCTATTCACGCCACGTTGGTTAGGACGAATCGTTCATCCTGGTTTGCGTGCGCTGATGACAAGCGTGCGTCCAAGAAGGATTTTGTGCGAATTAATCTGACGCACTATCGCATCGTTCTGCGCACTAACAGTTCGAAATCTCGCTACCTCACGACGGTATTGATACCAGCCCGCGATTCGAATCGGCAGGCAAAGGAGAACAAATGAAATCAATGAGCGCCGCTGAAATTTGTCGATACTGAGCTTGAGATCGATAAAACCCGCATCCAACAGCGCATCCGCAAGATGAAACCAGCCTACCGGGCTTATGTGGCCGGCGGTACTATGAGCTTCGCGTTCGCCCACCGGTAGTGGACCGAAGAGCGATGGAAATCCAAACGTTAAATAACGCAGACGCGAACGCAGATTGAGGACGTTCGGCGTCGAAACGACGGTCAGCCCGCCCGGCTTCAGCACGCGATGAATTTCGCGCAGGGCCGCACGATAGTTCTCCAGGTGCTCGATTGTTTCGACACAAGTTGCGAGGGCGAAACGGTTGTCCGGGTATGGCAGCGGCTCGCGATTTAGATCGACAATATTTACCGTTTGATCTGGAAGCCGTATCAGCTCTGCCGTGTAATCACATGCGAAACAGCGAAGGCAGCTGTAGCGCGACTTCACAAGGTTGAGCAGCTCCCCCTCGCCGCTGCCAATGTCAAGATAATCACCCGACACATCTTGCGGCACCGCTTTGTCGATCGCGTCCAGAATCTCAGCACGAATACACGGCGTGCTCCGCGGTCGCATTGTCGAGAGATTCCGCGCGCGCTCTTGCGGAGCTAGCCCGGAATGCCTTTGAGCATTTCCGCGTTCGTCGGAAATTTTTTGACGAACATCAGCAGACGCTGAATTGCTTCCTCGGGTTTGTGCCCGGCGAGCCCGCGCCGGATGAGATTGATTTTCTCCAGCTCCCACGGTTGCAGCAGCAATTCTTCGCGCCGCGTACCGGAAAGAAAGATGTCGATAGCCGGATAAATTCGCTGATCGCTGATTTTACGGTCGAGCACCATTTCCATATTCCCGGTGCCTTTGAATTCTTGAAAGATCAGTTCGTCCATGCGGCTCCCCGTTTCGATCAGCGCCGTGGCGACGATCGTAAGTGATCCAGCTTCTTCAGTGTTACGCGCGGCCGCGAAAATTTTGCGCGGAATTTCCATCGCGCGTGCGTCGATACCGCCACTCATGGTACGACCGCCGCCAGCCATCGCATTATTGAATGCGCGAGCTGTGCGTGTGATCGAGTCGAGCAGAATAAATACATGCTTTCCTGCTTCAACTAGCCGTTTTGCGCGCTCGATGGCGAGTTGCGCAATGCGGGTGTGACTTTTGATGTCGGCATCGTTGGAGCTGGCCATCAGTTCCGCTTTTGGGTGCGAACGGCGGAAATCCGTAACCTCCTCCGGGCGTTCATCGACAAGCAGAATAATCACGTGCATGTCCTTGTGATTTTTCGTAACCGCCTCGGCGATGTGATGCAGTAGCGTCGTTTTGCCGGTGCGAGGCGGAGCGACAATCAAGCCGCGCTGCCCCATGCCGAGCGGCGTCATCAAATCCATGATCCGCGTCGTGTAGCGCTCGGGGTCTGTCTCAAGCTTGATCCGTTTGTTCGGATTGATCGTGGTAAGCTCTTCAAACGGTCGCAAGCCCTGATATTTCGGCGGCTCTTCACCGTTGATTGTCAGAAGTTTGACTAACTGGGGGCCGCGGTTGCCTCGTCGTGTTTCGCCATAAATCCACATCCCGTCCCGCAAAGCAAAACGCCGAACGATTTCAGGCGTCACGAAAATGTCCTGTGGCGTCTGCACGAAATTGCGCTTGGCGTCGCGCAGAAAACCGAACCCTTTGCCAGAGATCTCAATGATGCCATCGCCGAATTCCGGCTCACGCTGAACTTCTTCCCCGTTTTCAACGGCGCTCTCGCCTCCTGCAGGTGATTGTCGATCCAATGTTTCAACCCCCACGCTCCCTGCGACGGCGTCGGCGGTTGCCGGCGAAGAATTCGGGGACTCGTTATATGAATCACTGAAGTTCCGATTACCCCGATTTTGGTAACGTCTTCTCGGATAACGGCGGCGTGGGCGATGCTGGCGTTGTTCTGGCGCAGCGGATGCAGTTTCCAGCGGTTGGGGCTGGTTTTCGTTTTCTTCGTTCATAAATTAAATGGAACTCATCGCTGCAGCGGGGCAGCACCTTAGCGGGTTTGCTGTATGCAATAACTTTTTAGGCCGGCAACTTGGCCAGCAATTCGTCGGGAATGTCTAGATTTGAATAAACGTTTTGCACGTCGTCGTCCTCGTCGAGCGCATCACACAAGCGCAGAACCTGTTGTGCGACGCTTTCGTCGGCGACAGGAACAGTCGTATCGGGAATGAACGTAAACTTTTGCCCATCGGTTGTTACGCCCGCATTTTTGAGCGCGTCAGCTACCGCGTAGAGCTGATCGTGGGAAGTTGTAATAACATACTGATCCTGGTCGGTTGTCAACTCCTCTGCTCCCGCCTCCAGCGCGAGCCCAAGAATCTGATCCTCATTGATACTTGATCGCGGGACGCTGATTTGGCCCTTCTTATGAAACATGTACGAAACACTTCCAGTGGAGGCGAGATTGCCATGGTTCTTGCTAAAGATGCTTCGAATCTCTGCGGCTGTTCGGTTCTTATTGTCGGTTGCGGCTTCGACGATTACGGCGACACCGCCCGGCGCATAGCCCTCGTAAACGATCTCATCGAAGTGTTGCGTCTCGCTGCCCTCGCCCGTGCCACGTTTGATAGCGCGCTCGACGTTATCGCCTGGCATGCTTTGCGCCCGTGCCGCCTGGATCGCGCTGCGCAGACGAGGGTTTCCACTCGGATCACCACCACCGGTTTTCGCGGCAATGGTTATTTCCTTGGATAATTTGCTGAAGATCTTGCCGCGTTTCGCGTCGATCGCGCCCTTGAACCGCTTGACCTTCGACCATTTACTGTGTCCCGCCATATTGCGGAGTTATGTTTTCTTGATCTGAAAGTTGCCTGACTAAAAAAGCTCTAGATTCCCAACAGCGCGCCTCGCGAGAGAATCGCTGGCGAGGGAGAAATTAACGACCACTATTCAAACGGCAAAAGCTTGGTTTGTCAATTTACGGGCTTCGGCGCGAAGAAGGAGCCAGAACGACTATGCCTGAGAGCCCGAAGACGAGCGCCGCCGAGAATAGACAGTAACGGCAGAACGCGTGCAAGATGAACGTTTGCACATACAACAGCCAAAGCGTGACGAGGAACATCGTTCCTACGGTTAGCGTGAGAAATGCGCGCGCGCGCGTGTATCCGAAAGCGGCGAATGTCGCAAAGCTGAACACGCCGAAGTAAGCGAGTGTGCCGAACGCTGCCATCGGTATTCCGGCAAGCCGCGCATACGAACTGCCGAGCACACGAAAGCAATCCGGCGAGCCTCCGCAGACCAGCGTCTCGCCAGTCAACGCCTGCACCGTCAGATAAGTTGCATCCGCCAGACCTGCCAGCGAAATGATTGCCGCCAACGTGTAAAGAATAATTCGAAATCGCGATGTGTTCATTGCGTCGATGACACGGGCGTGGGCGCTCTCAGGGCAGCATCAATGCTGCCACGCAGACCCGGGGGGTTTAGAAGGGCAGCGGGCACCGCATGATTATTAATGAAAATAGTGGGGGTAGTCCTCACACCGAGTGCAACCGCCTTTTGCTCGTCAGACTCAACGCGCGCTTTAGCTTGCTCGCTCTCGATATCTTTTTTGAATCGATCGATGTTCAACCCAAGCATTCCGGCATAAGCGTTGAACAATACCCGCACGTCTTGGGCCTTGCTCCAAACGGATTGTTCTCGATAGAGCAGGTCGTGCATCTCCCAAAAACGGCCTTGCAGATCCGCGGCTTCGGATGCCAATGCTGCTTCACGCGCATGTAGATGATTCCCAAGCGGGAAGTGGCGGAAGACAACACGCAAACGAGAACGATAATCGCGCTCGAGCTGGTTAATCGGCTCAGAGAGATTCGCACAAGGCGGACACTGGAAGTCTCCAAATTCGATAATTGTCACCGGCGCATCGGAGCGTCCGCGGACATGACCCGATTCAGCACCGCCCGCTCCGGGCGCCGCGGAATTTTCGGGGATTGTCAGAGCAGGAAGCCGCTTGGCGCGATAGAGCATCGCGCCGCTCACAAGCGTAGCTAGTGCGACTGCCGCAGTAATAACGAATGGAAGATATCGCTTCATTGAAAAAGCCGCATGCGACTAGAATCGTTGCTCGTATCAGGTCAAGAAACTTTCGATACAACAATATCTTTGTTCTTGCTGATGAATTGCCGCCGCCGCTGCGCGATGAAAGGCGGCGTTAAGGACCACGCTTATTGAATACCCGTATCGACATCGATCTCAACATGCACAGTCTGATTTGAAACAACCGTAAATGGCTGCGGTTTCGCGCGGACAAGCTTGCCTGCGCGCCCGGCTTCCCAGGCGTGACGAAGATGTCTTCGCTGCCCTTGGGGCCGAACGCGCTCGCGTCACCAATGAAGGCGGCACGCGCGCTCGTCGCGGAGGCTACTGAACGGAGTGGCGGGGACGCCTGCCCGCCGCCACTCCGCTCGTGTCGTCAATTACGGCGCTGTGGCGCCATAGATGTTCTGGTCGATCCCGCCGTCGTGCGGACAGCGGTCGCCGCTCCAGGTTTTTACCGGGCCGCTCTTCGTCTGGATGGTGAGGACGACGCGGCACTGGACGACATCGGAGGTCGCTGCGTCCTGGTCCTCCGGCGCTTCGCGCGGGTCCGTGCCCTGAACCGTGTCGCGCCAGTCGGTCCAGGTTCCGAACGCAAAGCTTCCGAGGCCCGTGATCGTCAGGTAATCCCCGCCGAACGGCACGGCCCGGTTGTCAAATTGCTCGAAGTTCCCGTTCGACAGCGTGTCGGTGATCTTGACCGGGGTCGTCCAACTGACGCCGTGGTTACTCGATGTCGTGGCGAAGACGTCTAGCGACGGCACGGTGGTCCGATTCGCGCAGTTGCCAAACGGCCGGATCGGCGAGTAGCACGGGTCATGTCGGCTGTCCCACCAGAATGCGTGTAGGACACCCCCATCGGCCGATACATCCGGGAACGCCTGGTGACCAACCGTCTGGTCGTCGAGCAGTTTCGGCCCGAGATC
>QHOQ01000025.1 GCA_003219355.1 Verrucomicrobiota bacterium | reverse complement strand
TCTTGACGATCTCGGCGTTTTCGATCATCGCGATGCCGCCGCGCTCGGCCATTTTACCTTTGAGCGTAATGGTTTTACCGCAGTATTCGGCAAGTTGATCATTGATCGGCCTGTGTTCGCCAACGACGAGATACGCTTTGCCGTCGCTCACAATCCCGGCCGGTCCGCCCGATTTGACGCACTTCGCCCCGCATGACTGGCCATGCTTCTCGCCGACGGCGTTATGGTCGACGTAACACATCATATCGACAACTTCGCCGGTAACTTCTTTCGAACCGGCGGCGGCATCTTTTCCGTGCTCGTGCTCTTGGGCAACGGCCAGCGGAGAAATCGCTAAAGCTGCGATGAACGTCGCGGCTACAACGGCTTTTAGGATACTGGGATTGTTTCTGCTTGAATTAAACATGAGAGAAATGTGAGCCAATCTAACGCATGGTCAATCGCGGCTGTCTTCTGCCACACTCGCACGCTACTTCTGCTTCTCGATTAAATCCGCGAATTGTTCGAAGAAATAGGAAGCGTCATGCGGCCCTGGCGCGGCTTCGGGATGATATTGCACACTGAAGATCGGCAACTGCCTATGCCGCATCCCTTCGACGGTACCATCGTTCAAATTGACGTGACTGACCTCGACATTCGAAGGAAGCGAGTCCGGATCGACAGCGAAACCGTGATTTTGCGCGGTGATGGCGACCCTTCCGCTTCGCAAATCTTTCACCGGCTGATTCGCGCCGCGATGTCCGAATTTCAACTTGAATGTCAATCCGCCGAAGGCGAAGCCAAGCACTTGATGGCCGAGACAAATCCCGAAGATCGGTTTCTTCCCGATCAAATCGCGCAGGGCCTCATGCGCATACGGGAGCGCAGCTGGATCGCCGGGCCCGTTCGAAAGAAAAATTCCATCGGGATTGAGTGCAAGCACGTCTTCCGCAGTTGTCGATGCGGGAACAACCGTGACGCCGAAGCCCTTCTGCCGCAGGAGACGCAAGATATTTTCTTTAATGCCGTAGTCATAGGCCGCGATGCGAAACCGGATCGGCGGAAGTGCGCGTTTGCTTCCGCCATTTTCAGCCGTGACCGACCACGGCGTGCTTAACTTGTCGTCGGGATCCCATTGGTAAACCTCTGGCGTGGACACTTCGCGTACATAATCCATTCCGATGACACCTTGGCCTTCGATTGCCCGTTGTGTCGCTTTTCGGGGCGAAATCGCTTCTGTTGTCAAACAGGCTTTCATCGCGCCACGGGTGCGCAAATGTCGCGTTAGCGCTCGTGTATCGATTCCTTGCACCCCTGGGATTTGCCATTTCTGCAAATATTCATCCAGCGACATTTCGGAGCGCCAGCTACTCGGGATTTCACTTAGTTCTTCGATGACGAATCCACGTACGTGGGGGGAGCGGCTTTCCTGATCAAATGAGTTGGTTCCGTAATTTCCGATCAGCGGATAAGTCATCGCCACAATCTGCCCGCGATACGAAGGATCGGTTAGCACTTCCTGGTAACCTGTCATCGCGGTGTTGAAGCAAATCTCGCCGACACGTGTACCGGCTGCGCCAAAGGATTCACCTTCGAAAAATCTGCCATCTTCGAGGGCGAGGAGTGCGCGCATCGGCCTGCATTGTCGATCCTATCGACACATTTTCAAATTTGTCGAAGCGCATTCGTCGTAATTTGATTCCCGATTCAACTCTTTGGCTCTTCAATGCCTAAACGAAAATGCCCGGATCGACATGCAGATCCGGGCATTTGAAAATTTTACCCCGCCGGTGCCGTTTAGGCGGATCTCCCGTTCCCTTTCAGTAACGGGCGGATGACCGTCGCCGTAGCGTCTGACTTCCAATTAAGGCCTGTCATGTTCTCCGGGCGACCGAGCCTCCTCAAGTTAGTCAACTATCGGTTCGGGAATCCCACCTGTAATCTCGAACATCGCAGGGTAAATTAGGGAGAGCCGTCAATTGAGAGTTGAGAGAAAAGCACTGGTTTTCTTCCCAACCCTCAACAAACGACTCTCAAAGTTTCAAAGAACTATTCGCGAAGTGTGACGCCCAGCTCGCGTTTCAGTCTCTCGCGAATCCTGGCATGCCCTTCGTTCACTTCATCACTCTTCAGTGTGCGACTTCGGTTCCGATATGTCAATCTATATGCGAGCGACTTTCGTGTTGCTCCGCCTTGTTCGGCGAACAAGTCGAACAGGTCCACGCTTTCCAAAAGCGGCTCGCGCGGTTCTTGAATTGTCCGCAAAATTTTGTCGTGCGAAATTTCGTCAGGCACGATCATCGCGATATCGCGCGTGACCGACGGAAAGCGATCAAGCTCTCGAAATTTTTTTGCTGTGCTTTTGGCCAGCGGCGAATCCGGAGTGGAACGTAGCTCGGCAACGAGGACCGAACCCGGTGCGCTCGATTTGCTCGCTGGGAGTTGCCCACCAAGCCCGACCGGCTGATCGCCGGACCAAACCTCGACCGCGAGCGCGAAATCAGGGGATGTTACCGGCCGAAACGACAGATTTGGAACAACGCATTCGAGTACGCCCTTGAGATCAAACAAGTCGAGGTTGCGTTTTGTCTGCGATCGCCAATTCGGCGAGCTCGCGACATTTCCCCAGAGCAAAATTCCGAGATGGCGCTCCTCTTTTCCATCTGGCGGGATGAATGCGCGGCCGATTTCAAAAACGGAAACACTCTCCGCCCCGGCACGAATATTTCGTTCGAGCACTCCCAGCAAGCCACTGATCAAGCTTGGCCGCAGCGCGACGTGATCTTCGCTCAATGGATTGCGCAGCTCGATCGCATCTTCGGTGAAAGCGGAGGCGCTTCTCGAAATCAATTTTGACGTCCGCACTTCTGACAAACCGGATCCAGCCAAGCGCTCCCGCAGAAAAAGCGTTTCAAGATCGTGCGAGCGATCAGCCTTGGTCATCGACATAAAACGGCCGCGCGTCGTCCCCGGAATTTTGTCTATTCCATACGCGCGGACGACTTCTTCAATAAGATCGACGTCGCGCTGCAAATCCCGCCGGTAACTCGGAATCTTCCAGATCCCAGCCTTGCTCGTGCTCCCGGTTTTCTTTAGCCCGAAGTGCGTGAGAATTTCATCAACGGTTTTTGGTTTGATTGCGACGCCGATTACGCGATCACATTTTTCATAACTCAATGTAACGTCAGCTGGATCGGCCGGAAGTTTACCGGCAACGTGAATTTCTTTTGCGGGTGTTCCGCCAGCGATCTCGCGCACCAATTCGGTCGCGCGATGCGATGCTCGCAAAATCATTTCCGGATCCACGCCACGCTCGAATCGATAACTTGCGTCAGTCGGTAAACTTAAATTACGCGCCGTCCGGCGGATACTTGCCGGCAGGAAATAGGCGGCTTCCAGCAAAATATTTTTGGTGGAATCGGTCACACCCGTTTCTTCGCCACCCATCACACCGCCGATGCCAATGGCGCGCTCTTGATCGGCTACGACACAGTTGTCGTGGTTCAGCGAGTATGTCTTTCCATCAAGGGCGAGAAATTTCTCACCGTCGCGGGCAAGGCGCACATTAATGCTTCCCCTCAACTTATCGGCATCGAAAGCGTGCGTCGGTTGGCCGAGCTCCAGCATTACGAAATTCGAAATGTCGACGATGTTGTTGATGGAGCGAATGCCGACGCTCTCGATCTTCGCGCGCAACCATTGCGGGCTCGGACCCACTTTCACATTGTCGACGCTCCGCGCTGAGAAAAATGGACATTCGCGCGTCGCGTCGATGGTTACGCCTGATCTTCTGATCTCGGCCTTCACTTCGCGCGGCATTGACTTGAGCTTCTTTCCGCTGAGTGCCGCGATTTCGCGGGCGAGACCGAAATAGCTCAGCAGATCGCCACGGTTTGGCGTGATCTCGACGTCGAGAATCGTGTCGGCGGGAAAAAGATCGCCGATCGGCGCGCCGATTCTCGCTTCAGGTGACAGGATTAAGAGTCCATCAGCATCTTGACCCACGCCAAGCTCGATCGCGCTGCAAAGCATTCCTTCTGATTCGACACCTCGCAGTTTGCTTTTTCGAATCTCAGTTCCGTTCGGCAACTTCGCCCCCGGCAACGCGAGCGGAACCTTGTCGCCAACTTTGTAATTCGTCGCGCCGCAAACGATTTGGCGTTTCGTACCGCTGCCGTCGTCCACTTGGCAAACCGTGAGCCGATCAGCATTCGGGTGGCGCGACGACGCGGTGATTTGCGAAACAACCACATTGTCGATCTTCGCGCCGCGCGTCTCAATGTTTTTGGTTTCAATGCCGGCGCGAGTCAGCAATTCGGCGATCTCTTCCGGATTTTTTGGAAGATCGACGAATTCACGCAGCCAATTAACGGAGAATTTCATATTCGCCTCAATGTCATGTCGAGCGAAGTCGAGACATCTCTCAACAATAGCATCCAGAGATTCCTCGACTCCGCTCGGAATGACCAAAAAAGCCTCATGCGAACTGTTTCAAAAACCGCAGATCGTTCTGCGCGAATAGCCGGATGTCCGGGATGTCGAACAAAATCATAGCCAGCCGATCCATGCCCAGGCCGAACGCGTAGCCGCTCCACTTTTCGGGATCGTAAACTTTATCGCCCCGAGCTTTGTTGACCGCTTCGAAAACGGCTGGATGCACCATGCCGCAACCGGCTACCTCGATCCACTGCTCGCCGCGCTTCAGAGCTTTCGATCGCACATAGACCTCCAAACTCGGCTCGGTAAACGGAAAGTAATGCGGACGGAATTGCACTTCGGTTTCGGAACCAAAGAGTTCCCGCAGGAAGAATTCGAGCTCGCCTTTTAGATCCGCGACGCTGACGTTTTCATCGACATACAGTCCTTCGATCTGATGGAATTGTGCGCTGTGGGTCGCGTCGACTTCATCGCGCCGATAGGCCGCACCTGAGGCAATCACGCGGAGGGGCGGTGGCACGGATTCCATCGCCCGGATTTGCACGGTTGATGTATGCGTTCGCAGAAGTCGACCGTCGGACAAATAAAACGTGTCCTGTTCATTGCGGGCAGGATGTTCTGGCGGTGTGTTGAGCGCATCGAAGCAATGCCACTCGTCTTCAATGTCGGGCCCATCGGCGAGCGCAAAACCCATGCGGCGAAAGATTTGGATTCCACGCTCGTGCATTTGGTGAAGCGGATGCAAAGCACCATACTCGTGGGGTGTGCCCGGCAGTGAGACGTCGAGGCCGGCGAGCGCTTCGCTCTCTTTCTGTGAGCGAAATTTTCCTGTGCGTTCTTCAATTGCCGCAGTGACGGCGTTTCGCACTTCGTTAAGTAATTTGCCGATGACCGGACGCTCTTCGTTGTCGAGCGTTTTCATTTGCTCGCCCCAGGCGGAAATGCTGCCGTTGCGGCCGAGATAGCCCACACGGACGACGTCGAGCGCTTTCTCGTCGAGCGCGGAATCGACTTCGCGCAGAGCGTCGTCGCGGAGCTGTTCGAGTGGATGAGCCATGGATACCGAACGTTGAACGCTCAACGTCCAACGCTCAACGTCGAAATTGCTGACGGCGTCTCGAGCACCGCCCCGCTTTAGAGGAGCCGTCTACACGGTTAAGCCGCTTCCTTCGATTTCTTCTCCAGCGCGCTCTTTGCTTGATCGACAATCGATTTGAAGGCGGCTTCATCGGTGACAGCGAGATCGGCGAGAATTTTCCGATCAAGTTCGATGCCAGCAGCTTTCAGGCCTTCTGTGAAACGGCTGTAAGTCATCCCATTGGCACGGGCGGCGGCGTTGAGTCGTTGGATCCAGAGATAACGAAAAGTTCGTTTTCGGGTTTTGCGATCGCGATAGGCCCAATACTGAGCTTTCATAGTCGCGTCCTTGGCATACCGGAACAGTTTCGAACGGCGTCCGCGGTAACCTTTGGCTTTTTTTAAAACCCGCTTGCGCCGCGCCCGACTAGCTGGGGCGTTGGTGGCTCTTGGCATTCTATTTCGCTCCGAATTGCTTCGAAGCTCCTCTTTCAGCGAGCTGTTGTTTCGTTATCGATCTTTCCGACCTCACTCGCCGATTTGCCGGCAGTCAATTCCGGCAGGGTGGAAAAACCTGGTCCGACGCAGTGTGTCGGGGAAGCAAGATAATTGGTCGCTTAACTATGACAACTGGATTTTGTGAAACTCAAAGGTGTGAAGCCTCAGCAAGTCGATTGTTTTTCCGCCAAAGCAGCCACGCCACCAAACCCACGACCCCTCCACCAATATGCGCAAATGAAGAAACTGCACTGATGCCGGCGACTTGTTCCCAAGCGCCGATGAATTGAAATAGAATCCACAAGACAAAGACGAACCAAGCCGGCAGCCGGATCCATCGAAACCACCACCATCCATAACGCATCAAAAATCCAAGTTTCACATGCGGAAAGTTGAGCGCGTAAAATGTAATTACCCCCGCGATGCCGCCGCTGGCGCCGACACACGGGATTTGCGAATGTGGATTGGCAGCAATGTGCGCGAGATCGCCGATGAAGGCGGCGAGAGCAATGAGCGTAAGATAACGAAACGGGTGGAGAAAATTCTCGACGTCATCACCAAAGACAAAAAGGAAATAGATATTGCCGACCAGATGCAGAATGCCGGCATGAAGAAAAAATGATGTCAAAAAGGTGACGCCGTCATCGCGCATCGCTTGCGCTGGGATTAACCCCAAACCGGACACGATTTCATGAAGCTGTGTAAAACCGAATGCGCTTGCGCTGATGATTAGGAGGCAAAGCATCCACGTGACCCACGGTGTTCGTTCCTGGGGAACGGCATCGAACTCAATCGGCATTCCCAAGAATGCGGCAATTTGCTTCCATTGTTCATCTGGCGGAGCACTGTCGAAGTCGGTTCCACGCGCCTGCTCGGCGAGCTCCTGCACTTTGAGCATGGCAATGGCCTCGCGTGCGGCTTGCGGCACTTCGGCGGGCGTTGATGGCAGGGGTCGTGGAACGAGAGCTTCCACTTCGTGCATGTCGAACCAGACGAAGTGACACAACCGACATACGTCGACATTGATTCGGGCGTTTTCAGACAGCGCAACTTGGATCATGGCATGTGCGCAGGATGGACAACGACATCCGCTTTTTCCTTCGCCATTGATTGCGTGGAGCCAAAGTGGATTGATCGACTCGGGCGCAAATGTGCGCCGTAAAAGCTCGAGACCGACCGCGCGCCCGCCGCAATTATTGCATGTCCAAAAAACGCCGTTAGACATCCGCATTTCTTTCAGTGGCAGATTGCACCGCGGGCAGCAAAGTTCAGTGTCCATATGTCTCAGTCATTATCTTCGACGATGCTTGGAATCTGAATAACTGCGTGAATCCGAGATTCCAAGCCTGCTGAATAGCTGTGCACAACGGTGCAGTATTGATATAGTGCCCCGATGCATTGGCTTAGTCGCCATCGTTTGTTGGTCCTGGCGTTAATCTGCGCTTTTTGGACCGGACTGATTTTTCTCGGTCATTTTTTTCCAGGGGCGCCTTTTCTTTCCGTGCCGTGGGGTGGCGAACAAAGCTTTGAGGATTTGCTCCGGCGCGAGGGCCGAAAAACTCCAACCCGTGACGATTTCGTCTTTCTCGGGATCGATCAAAGCACGTTGCAATTACCACCGATGACGACGGAGGAAATCGCCGGTAACCGCGCGTTTCAGTTGATGACAGAGCGGCCTTTCCCCTGGTCGCGTGAAGTGTGGGCGCTTTTGCTTGACCGGCTGTTCGGGGCCGGCGCGCGACTTGTCATGTTCGACATGATTTTTAGCCCGCCCAACGATGGTGACCCGGCGTTTCATGGTGCGCTCGATCGGTATCACGACAAGGTAGTTATCGGGGCCAATTTTGATATGCAAAACGCTGCGCAGGCCGTTACGCCAAACGACACGCTGATCCCGCCGCCGCAACTTCTCGACAATCGTGTCGGTTTCGTGAATTTCTGGCCCGATTCGATCGACGGAAAAATCCGTGCTGCGACTTATCGCGTGACGGATCGTCAACTCGCGGGATTGCCGCCACATCCGAGCCAAGAAATCTTCGAATCTCTTTCCGCGCGCGCGCTAACGAAAATCGGTCACGCGGATGATGTTCCGCGGGATTTTCGCGGTCATATGATTCGGTTTAGTGCTCTCGATGCGTTCGAGCCGCGCCCGCTCTACGAAATTTTCGATCCGAAATTTTGGCATGCCAATTATGCCGATGGCTCATTTTTCAAGAACAAGATTGTGATGATTGGATCGTCCGCTCAGGTGACGCACGATGTTTTCGATACGCCAATGAGTCCAACGACATCGGGGCCAGCGCTTCATTTACAAGCAATCGCCGCGGCTCTTGGTCACGAATTTTTGCAGCCCACGCCGCCGACAACCGCCCTGGCGCTTGTGGTCGGTGCAGGGCTGGCCGCTTGGTGCCTCATCGTTTTTCTGCGCAAGCCGTTGCTTTGTCTCGGCGGCCTCGTTGTGATTACCGGTGCGTATCTTGGTGCGGCGCGATTGTTTTATGACAAATCGGGTCTGTTGCTTCTAACGGTTCCGGTTCTCTCTGCTCTATTATTAAGCGGATTGTTTTCACTCGGCTTCGAATACGCCCTCGAGCGCCTCGAGAAATTGCGCACCCGGCGCACGCTCGAACGTTATGTCTCGAAGAATTTGGTAAAGGAAATTCTCGAAAATCCAGACAGCTATTACAGCACACTCCGCGGCGTGCGCGTGCCGGTGACGATGCTGTTCTCGGATCTAGTCGGTTTTACCACGTTGTCCGAAAAGGCCGATCCTGAAGCGTTGGTCGCACAACTCAATGAGTATCTCACCCGTATGACTTCGGTTGTCTTCAGCAATGGGGGCACGCTCGATAAATTCATCGGCGACGCAATTATGGCCGTGTGGGGGAACGTGCGTAGCTTTGGCATGACGCAAGACGCCAAGAATTGCGCGCGCGCGGCATTAGGCATGCGCCGGGAGTTGCGGCAACTCAATGAGAATTGGCGCGATGAAGGGCGAATGGGATTGGGCATGGGAATTGGGATCAATCAAGGCGAAGTAATTGTCGGGAATATCGGATCACAGGAACGTATGGATCCCACTGTCATTGGCGACGCGGTCAATCTGGCGTCGCGACTCGAAGGTCTTACCCGAATTTATGGTGTCGACATTTTGATCGGCGCAACGGCGGCCGAGTTGGTGCGCGACGAGTTTCACCTGCGTTCGGTCGCCCGCGTGCAGGTCAAAGGCAAAACCAAACCGGTGGACACTTTCACCTTCATTGGGGCGCGAAACGAGGACGTCGATCCACAACTCCTGAAGTGGCTGGAGTCCTACGAAGAGGGACTCCAAAAATTCCGCGCACGGGATTTTACTGAGGCAAAAATCTTGTTCTCACGGTTCCTCGAATTTTATCCCGACGATCTCCTGGCGAAAATGTATCTCGACCGCGCGCTTGAGTATGAACGGCAACCGCCGGACGAAGCTTGGGACGCGATTGAGGTATTCAAGAAAAAATAAGTTCTCCGGAATTCGCTCCCGCTTTCAGTAGCCAAACTCAGTAACGCGGATTAGAGAACCCGCGTGAAGCAAGCGCCGTCCAGTTTTCATTTTCTAGGTATCTGTGGGACGGCCATGGGTTCGGTGGCAGCGGCGCTGTGCGAGCGCGGCTTCAAAGTCACCGGCTCTGACGAAAATGTTTATCCGCCGATGTCGATCTTCCTGGGAAAGAAGGGTATTCTGCTCAACGAAGGTTATCGTGCCGAAAATATTCCGGCAGATGCCGACGTCGTGGTGATCGGAAACGCGATCAAGCGAGGCAATCCCGAAGTGGAGGCTGTGCTCAAAAGTTACTTTATCTTTCGTTGCCAGAGGTTTTGAAAAACTATTTTTTGCGCGGCCGGCATAATCTCGTCGTCACTGGCACGCACGGCAAAACAACCACAACAGCTTTGCTGGCCTGGATCATGGAAAAGACTGGACGCAAACCCGGTTATTTAATTGGCGGACTTCCAAAAAATTTTGGACAAGGTGCACGACTCAACGATTCGAAATATTTTGTGATTGAAGGCGACGAATACGACACTGCTTTCTTCGATAAGCGCTCGAAGTTTATTCATTACCTGCCGGAATTGGTCATCGTAAACAATGTCGAGTTTGACCATGCCGACATCTTCAACAATCTCGATGAAATCAAGCTTAGCTTTCGGCGTTTGCTCAATATTATTCCTCAAAACGGCATGGTGGTGCTGAACGGGGACGACGCGAATTGCGTGGACGTCGCGAAAGATTGCCTTGCGCAAATGATCGAGGTCGGGTTCTCGAAGAATTGCGCGCAGAGGATCCGCGAAGTCGCGTACTCGTCGGGTGGCTCAAAGTTCAAACTTGGCGAGGAAACCTTCGAAATTCCGCTCATCGGCGAATTTAATGTGCGTAACGCGGCGATGGCGACGACGGCAGCGCGATTTTACGACGTGCCGAAAACAGAGATCGACAATGCGTTCAAGAGTTTTTCCGGAATCGCCCGGCGGCAGGAAGTGCGCGGTGAAGTGCGTGGCGTAAAAGTGATCGACGATTTCGCCCATCATCCCACGGCGATTGCCAACACGCTGCAGGCGCTTCGTCATCGCTATCGCGGCCACCGTCTCTGGGCCGTTTTCGAGCCGCGCTCCAACACGACGCGCCGCGCGGTTTTTCAACAGCGACTTTCCGATGCGTTGAAAGCCGCGGACGGCGTTTTTATTTCCCAAGTCGCCAAGCTGGAGCAGATCCCGGAAGACGATCGACTAAATCCGGAGGCGGTCGTGGACGCCATTTCAAAAGCGGGTCACCCGGCGTTTTACGAGCAGGATGCCGACGCGATTGTCGATCGAATCGTTCCGATGTTGCGACCAAAAGATATCGTCGCTGTTTTCAGCAACGGCGGATTCGATAATATCCACGAGAAACTGCTCACGCGTTTGGGAGCGTGATTCGTGACTCGGACTTCGCGATTCAACGGGCAGGCGCAGCGGCCGACGTGTGGTCGTGCACAATACGCCACCCTTCTGGCAGACGCTTGAAGATGAGCGTGAAGCGACCATGCGGCCGATCGTTTGCGCGCTCTAATCTCCAGCGTCCAAGCACAACGGCCGAATCGGGTGACAGCGACGTGATCTCGAGATCGGAAAAAGTGAGCGTCCCCATTTTCCCGCGATCCGAGTATTTCTTCTTGTAACGGTCGCGGACCGTTTCCCAGCCGCGTCTGAGTGTATCTTCTGAAATAAAGATTGTCGATTCTGAGCGGGCGTATCCGTTCATGAATCCATCGATATCGCCGCGGTTCCAGGCGTCCTGTTGCGCGCTTAGGATCGAGCGAATCTGGGCAACGATCCTCAGGCGCTCCTGCTCTTTTCCGAGTGGTGCTGCTGAAATTGAGGAAATAGTTGTCCATGCAAGAAATACCCCCACCGAGGCAAAAAGCACGAGCGCAATTGGGCGGATAAAGCCGGGGCACCTCGAAATTGGAACGCAAAGACGGCGAATCATTTGCAAGAATGACATTTTTTTATAAGCTATCCTCCGCCGTGTCCAGTTCGAGTAACAAGGTTTGGTTTGGGCCGGGCGAAGCAGGTTGACCCGCTGTTCTCAATTTATTAGCATCGTCGCTCATCATAAATAACATCGTGCATCGACCTTTCTGCAGCGCGGCGCTCGGACTTGTGGCTGCCACGGCTATTTCGGCGCAGGTTGCTCCTGTCCGGCCCGAGCCATTTCCCGCTCTCGCAGCAGCGACCCCGGCGGCTGCCAATCCGACGGCCCCTCCCGGCGCACCGGGGACGGTTCGACTCCAGTTTCCAAATAGCGACGTGGTCGATGTGCTGCATCTTTACGAGCAGCTCACAGGTAAAAAGCTGGTGATGGACAATTTTGTCCAAGGCAAGGTGAACATTTTCATCAGCAAAGACGTTTCTCGCGAGGAGGCGATCAAAATTATCGAGACGAGCCTCGCCTTGAACGGGATCTCTATGGTTCCGGCAGATCGTGATATCGTCGAAGTCGTTGGGGCCGGCCAGAACCCTCGAAAAGCGGCGGTGCCGATTCTTTCCGACCTCGCTGACATTCCCGCCGGGAACCCGGTTATTAGCTTTTTGTTCAAGCTTCAGTACGCCGACCCGCAGGAGCTTCAACAAGTGTTGATGGCATATTTCCAGGGAAGCGCAGGCTCGATAAATATCCTGGCCTTACCGAAATCATCGAGTCTTTTGGTGACGCAGAACGCAGACATCATTCGCCAGCTGGCGAGCGTAATCGCGCAAGTTGACGTGGCGCCGGCAGAGGTGGTGAGTGAGTTCATCAAGCTTGAACGGGCTGACGCGACCAAAGTCTGCGACATGCTCAAAGATATGTTCGAGAAGGGCGGTCAACCCTCGATCCAGCCTGGAATTCGCTCCGTTCGAGTGCCTCCCACCGTGCCGCAACCGGTCCCGGTTGAAAATGAAATTAGCGGAGCGACCGGCCTATCGGAAGAAGCGGTCGTAGTGGGTAAAATCAAACTCACGGCCGACGCTCGCACCAACCGCATTCATGTCGTGACGCGGCCGATCAACATGCCGTTCATTCGCAAATTAATCCGTGAGTTTGATGCCAACGTTGAGTTTGGAAAACCGGTCACGCGACCTCTAAGATACATTTCGGCTGGTGACGTTCTTCCGGTTTTAGTTCAGGCGTTGACGGAGCCAGGCGCGACAGCCCAGCCCGGCGCGGAAGCTGGAGGCGCAAGTCCGTCGCCGCAACCGCAGCCAGTACGGGCGACCTCGGCAACTGTCGCTAATCCTTATTCAGGCGGCGTTTCGAGCACTTCGACTACTTCCACTTCGACGGGAAGTACGCTGAATATTTCCGAGGAGCTCGCCACGCAACCTGTGGATACTTCGCCCAAGGCGGTTACGGTTGGCAACGCCAAACTCATCGCTGATCAGCGCGCGAACACAATCATCGTACTAGGCAATCGTGAGGTCGTAGTAAAGGTAGGAAAGATTCTCGATGAAATGGACGTGAAAGCGCCGCAGGTCGCGCTGAGCACCGTGATTGGCCAGCTGACCCTCAGTAACAACGAAGAATTCGGCGTCGATTATTTCGCAAAATACGATAAGAAATTGGTGGGAATCTCACGCAATACTGGTGTGCCACTTCCGGTGCCTTCTGTTGCTCCGTCTGCTTCACCCATCATTGGCAACGGAATTATCGATCCTGCTAATCTGATCAATTTCAGCCAAATTATTCAGAACGTAGCTACTGGCACGAATGTGTATGTCGCGGCGGGCAATTATCTGGCGGCAATTGTCCATCTGTTAGAGCAGACCGGTCGCTTCAAAGTGATTTCGCGGCCGACCGTTTTCACGAGTAACAACAAAAAGGCCATCATCGCGTCCGGAACGGAGATTCCGGTTCCGGTAAATACCCTGACGAATGCGACCACGACAACTAATGTGGCTGCGGTCGCATCGAGCATCGAATACAAGAAGGTCGCGTTGCAGCTCGAAGTGGTGCCACTGATTAATTCCGAGAAGGAGGTGTCGCTCGATATTTTACAGAAGCTCGATAGCCTGGCAGGCTCGACCAGAATAGATGGCAACGACATCCCAAATATCGCTACGCGCTACATCCGGACGAATGTTTCTGCGGGAAATGGATCAACCATTGTTCTTGGCGGGTTGATTGAAGACAGCAAGCAGAAGAATAATACAGGCATTCCTTATCTCTCGCGCATCCCGTATCTCGGCGCTCTTTTTCGCAGCACTACGAACAATAAAATGCGCACGGAGCTGATCATTTTGATGCGTCCGGAGGTGACGCTGACTAAGCTCGATCTTTATCGACTGCGCCAAAAAACGGAAGACAGGATGCACTTCGGACCCGAGCTCGACCAGGACGATTGCCCGGATTGCCCGAAACTGGAGACCGGCAAACAGTTACGCTTACCGCCGCCCGATATTCCCGCGGCGAAAGATATGTAGTAAAGTTATTTTATGAAATGGATGGCTCTCACTCTCATTCTTGGACTCGGCGCAACCACAGCGCAGGCATGGGACGATGATTGTTTTCGTTCCGTCGATCCGTTGGCCCAACGAGACGAATGGGGCCTGCTGCATCAGGGACGTTCGGTGAACTCCACCGACTTCGCACCACGGTATCGTTGGCGTGTTGATTATTATTTTAAGGCTCCAGAGCAATTGATTCTGCAGCCGGGTTATGTAGGCGCAATGCAGACCGCGTTGCGCAGGCTCGGTTATTATTGCGGCCCGATTGACGGCGTCTTCTCTCCAGAAGTTGGCAGCGCAATTGCGCGTCTTCAGAAGAATTATTCAATGCGCGTCACGGGCACGTTTACTGATTCAGTGCGGTGGGCGCTGCATTTGCCTTGAACTACTGAATGAGCTCTGCGGCCAGTCAATCGCTAATTAATTTGCTCCTCGAAAGCGGTGTGCAATCACGCGAGGAGGCCGCGGAACTGGCATTGAACCTAAACGGCGGCTCGTGGGTCGGTCAGATGCTTGATTCCGGCAAAGTGGATGAGCAACGCTTCCTCGGCGCGATCGGAAATTTCTTTCGGGTGCCAGTTGTCTCAATAGACGCCAAGAAAATCGATCGCACGACATTGTCGATCTTGCCGAGCCGTTTCGTTTTTCAGCACCATATTCTCCCCATCGAAGCGAAGGAGAATTCCGTGGTGCTCGCGACCTACGACCTGTTCAACTCAGTCGGCCGTCAGCTTGCATCGCAGCTCTTAAAAAAGCCGGCGGAATGGGTTCTCGTGCCTCGTGCGCAACTCCTGCGCGCAATCAAGACTCTCTACGGCATCGGCGCAGAAACTTTTGATGAAATTCTGAAAACGAACCGTGCCTTCGAGGTTTTGCAGGACGCGCAGACAAGCACCGATTTGAATGCGGACGATCCAGAAGCATCCGTTGTCAAATTCGTGAACCAAATTATTCGCGAAGCGATCGTCGAGCGCGCGACTGACATTCATGTTGAGCCCCTGGAGAACGATTTGCGCATTCGTTATCGGATCGATGGAATCTTACATGAGATCGCCGTCCCACCGCAGTTACGCCTGTTGCAGTCCGCCATCATCTCACGTCTCAAAGTGATGGCGCACATGGACATCGCGGAGCGACGTTTGCCGCAGGACGGCCGCATGAATTTGCACGGGAACAATCAGGAGATCGACGTTCGCGTTTCGACTATTCCAACGGTAAACGGCGAATCGATCAGCTTACGGTTGCTCAGTCGCGGCGGACAACAGTTCAACTTCGATCGTCTCGATCTGAGCAAGAAACAGGAAGGCATCATTCGCAATCTGCTCGCTCATGCCAACGGAATCATTTTGCTCACCGGCCCGACCGGGTGCGGAAAGTCGACATCGTTATATTGCTTCTTGAGCAGCATTAATTCAGTGCAGCGTCGGATTATCACGATCGAAGAGCCGGTCGAGTATCGAATTCCGGGAGTCTCGCAAATCGACGTGAAACCAGAGATCGATCTCACCTTCGCAAAAGGTCTCCGCCATATTTTACGACAGGATCCGAACGTAGTTATGGTCGGCGAAATTCGCGACGTCGAAACGGCAGATATCGCGATTCGCGCAGCTATGACCGGTCACCTCGTCTTCAGCACGTTGCACACGAACGATGCGGTCGGTGGCATCACGCGCTTGCTCGACATGGACGTGGAGCCTTTTCTCCTCGCTTCGGTTGTAAAAGCGTTCATCGCGCAACGACTCGTGCGCACGATCTGTCCAGATTGCGTGCAATGGGTGGACTATCCGCGTGACTATCTCGTGGAAATCGGCTTTCCTGTGAAAGAACTAGGCGCCCGGTTCCGGCGTGGTGCGGGCTGCGATCAATGCCGGCAGACCGGCTATCAGGGCCGCGCGGCCATTTACGAGATTTGCTCGGTAACCGAACCGTTAAGAAAACTGATCATGCAGAAACGCGACGGCGGCGAACTCAAGCAATGCGCCATTTCCGAAGGCATGGAAACGTTGCGGCAGGATGGCTGGCGGCGTGTCGCGCAAGGCAAAACAACTATCGAAGAGGTAGTGCGAGTCACGCAAACTGACGAAGTTATGGCCGAGACGACCGAGGAAGCCGGGCCGGTCGTTGCTGCGGAGACAACTTAAGATCGACAATCGCTGTCGCGTTCTCGCTAAGATCGGCAACGACCAGCGCAATGTCCTTCCGCAGACTGGGATGACACGCGCTATCTAATGCCCCGCAATTCCCGGATCGCTTCGCCATAATCTTCTGAGTGGAAGATGGAAGTGCCTGCAACAAGGACATTGGCGCCGTTCTGGATCGACAAGCGCGCGGTGTCGGCATTGATGCCTCCATCGACTTCGATGTCGAGCTTGGCGCCGGTTTTCGTTTTCCAATCGCGCGCGCGTTTTACTTTTTCCATCATCTCAGGCCGGAACAATTGACCGCCGAAACCGGGATGCACGGTCATCACGAGCAAGATGTCGATCTGGTCGAGAAACGGCTCAACCGATTCAAATGACGTCGCGGGGTTTAATGTAAGGCCGGGCCGGCAAGCAGCATCGCGAATTGCGCGCAAAGTTTTCCCGACGTCGTGTTTCGCTTCCCGCTCCACATGAACGGTAATGGAGCTGGCACCTGCTTTGATAAAGCGTGGCACGTAATGATCGGCGTGCTCGATCATGAGATGTACATCGACCGGCAGTTTCGTATTCTTTCGGACCAAATCGACAATTGCCGGCCCGAAGGAAATATTATCGACGAAATGTCCATCCATAATGTCGCAGTGAATCCAGTCGGCACCAGCTTGTTGGACGCGCTGGATTTCGTCAGCCAATCGGGAGAAATCGGCGGCGAGGATTGAAGGAGCAACGATGATTTGTTTCGCTTTAATGGCGGAACTCTAATGGTCGAGGGACAACGTTCAATCTTGAAGAGTTGATGCGATTACTTCGTACCGGGTTTAAGGTTGATACGGTAACGCTCTGACGATTAAAGCTTGACGCCGCGAGGGTCTGTTTCATGTTACGGCGTTTCAGCCGGGTCGAATTGCGCTCGCAGCGCACGGTTTGCTGCGAAGATCGACAAAGTGACGCGCTTCCGCCAGACTGGACAATTTGCAAAATTAGAAACTAATTCATGTTTAACGGACTTTTCGGCTGGTTATCCAGCGACATCGGCATCGATCTTGGCACGGCGAACACGCTTGTTTACGTAAAAGATCAGGGGATCGTGTTGCGCGAGCCCTCAGTGGTAGCAGTGCAAGCCGGCACGAACAAAGTGCTGGCGGTAGGGGATGAAGCGAAGCGAATGCTCGGCCGCACGCCGGCGAACATTGTTGCAGTGCGCCCGCTAAAAGATGGCGTGATTGCAGACTTCGAAGTAACGGAGGCAATGCTGCGACATTTCATTACGAAAGTCCACAATCGCCGGGTCCGTGCGAGACCACGCGTCGTTATAGCAGTCCCATCCGGGATTACCGAAGTGGAAAAGCGCGCGGTGCGCGAATCGGCGACACATGCGGGCGCGCGCGAGGTTTATTTGATCGAAGAACCGATGGCGGCGGCAATTGGAGTGGGACTTCCGGTGCAGGATCCCGCGGGCAACATGATCATCGACATTGGCGGTGGCACGACAGAAGTGGCTCTCATTTCGCTCTCGGGGATTGTTTTTAGTCGCAGTGTCCGGGTGGCCGGAGATGAGCTCGATGAAGCCATCGTCCAGTACATGAAGCGCGCTTACAACCTGATGGTGGGCGAGCGTACGGCCGAGGAGATCAAAATTAAAATTGGATCCGCGTATCCGAGCGAAAAGGAAACGAGTGTGGAAGTCAAAGGGCGTGATTTGGTAGCGGGATTGCCCAAAACGCTCATGATCACTTCGCAGGAAGTCCGGGAAGCATTGCTTGAGCCGATCTCAACAATCGTCGATTCAGTCCGCATCACGCTTGAGCGCTGTCCGCCTGAGCTTTCGGCAGACTTGGTTGATCGTGGGCTCGTGCTGGCGGGCGGCGGCGCATTGCTGCGGGGGTTCGACAAGCTTTTAAGCGAGGAAACAGGTTTGCCTGTCCATGTCGCTGAAGATCCGCTCAGCGCGGTTGCGGAGGGGACTGGCAAATGCCTCAATGAACTTAAATTTTTGCGTCAAGTGGCTTCGGCA